>NZ_JBHVHQ010000685.1:0-4692 GCF_042800135.1 Streptomyces sp. NPDC057654
GCGCCGTCCGCGGCGGTCGAGCGCGGCTGACGCTGACCGGTGCCCGTCGGACGTCCGTACGGGTGCGGGGCCGTACGGGCACGGGGCCGGGAAACGCGGCGTGGGCCGTACCCCGCTCCCCTTGGCGGAGTGCGCGGTACGGCCCACGGGCTGCCGGACGGTCAGCGGCCGGGCGTCATCAGTTCCAGCCGGTGACCGGGTAGCCGCCGCCACCGTGGTGGTGGTGATGACCGCCGCCCCAGCGGTAGTCGTCACAGCCCCAGCCGTCGCTGTGGCCCCAGCGGCCGCTGTGGCCCCACAGGGCGTTGTCCCAGCCGTTGTTCCAGCTGTTGCCCCAGCCGCGGGCGGGCAGGTCGTGGTAGCTGCCGTAGGAGTAGCAGTTGTTGTGGTGGTGATCGCCGTTGTGGGCCTGGGCCACGCCGGCCATGGGGACGGCAACGGCCCCCGCCAGGATCGTGGCGGCCGCGGCGCGGCCGATGAACTTCAGCATGGTGCGTCTCCTGTTGCGCAGGAAGAATGTGACACCGAACGCTTATCGCGCCGCGGTGCCCCACGGTTCCCGGCTCGACGTCAGTGCATTCGATGGGGTGGCCGCGATTGAGCCGGTTGCAGCAGCCCGGCGGGTGCGGAGGCCGGGCTTCCGGCATAGTGCGGAGGCTCGCTCAGTTCCGTTCGCCGGCCGCGTGGTCGTACTCGGTGGTCCCGCCGTCCAGCAGGGAGGGCCGCTCGCGGGCGGCGGCGCGGGAGAGCCAGCGCAGCGCGTGGTATCCGGTGAGGACGATCAGGGTGCCCAGTGCGATGCCGCTGAGCTCGAAGTTGTCGGTGAACTTCAGGGTGACGCCGCCGATGCCGATGATGAGGCCCGCCGCCGCGGGCACGAGGTTGAGCGGCTGCGAGAAGTCCACCTTGTTCCGCACCCAGATCTGCGCGCCGAGCAGGCCGATCATGCCGTAGAGGATCACGGTGATGCCGCCGAGCACGCCGCCGGGGATCGCGGCGACGACCGCGCCGAACTTGGGGCACAGCCCGAAGAGGAGGGCGAAGCAGGCGGCGGCGGAGTAGGCGGCGGTCGAGTAGACGCGGGTGGCCGCCATGACGCCGATGTTCTCCGCGTACGTGGTGGTGGCCGGGCCGCCCACCGCCGTGGAGAGCATCGTCGCCGTGCCGTCCGCGATGATGGCCGTCCCCATCTTGTCGTCCAGATCGTCGCCGGTCATCTCGCCGACGGCCTTGACGTGCCCGGCGTTCTCCGCGATCAGCGCCACCAGCACGGGCAGCGCGACCAGGATCGCCGACCAGTGGAAGTTGGGGGCGTGGAAGGTGGGGACGCCGATCCAGTCGGCCTTGGCGACGCCGGAGAAGTCGATGCGCCAGTGGTCGACGACCTTGCCGGCGCCGTCCGCCGAGTGGATCTGCCCCAGCGCCCGGTCCAGGACCCAGGAGAGGACGTAGCCGAAGACCAGCCCGAGGAAGATCGCGACGCGGCCCCAGAAGCCGCGGAGCACGACCAGGGCCAGCCCGGTGAAGAGCATGGTGGCCAGCGCCGTCCACTGGTCCTGGGGCCAGTACGTGGCGGCGACGACGGGGGCCAGGCCGAACCCGATCAGCATGACGACCGCGCCGGTCACCGCCGGGGGCAGCACGGCGTGGATGACCCGCGCGCCCAGGAAGTGCACGGCGATGCCGCACCCGGCCAGGCAGGCGCCGACCACGAGCATGGCGCCGGTCAGGGTGCCCGCGTCGCCGCCCTGGCCCGCGATGACCGCGGAGACGCCGACGAAGGAGAGCGAGGAGCCCAGGTAGCTGGGGATGCGGCCACGGGTCATCAGGAGGAACAGGACCGTCGCCACGCCGGAGGCCATCAGCGCGAGGCCGGGGTCCAGGCCCATGAGCACGGGGGCGACGAAGCACGCGCCGATCATCGACACGACGTGCTGCGCCCCGAGCCCGACCGTCCTGCCCCACGTCAGCCGCTCGCCCGGCCTGACCACCTCGTCGGGTCCCAGGTGTTTGCCGTCGCCGTGCAGCTTCCACCCGAAGCCCGCCATGTTCACGCTCCACATCTGTGCCGCCCTGCACGCCACAGAGCCGAAGTGATTAATAGCTGATCACTCCGACGGGGACAAACCGAGCCGGAAGGGGTATTCGAGTGGATTCGCTCAGTGACGACAACGCCCGAGCGGCCGGCCGCGCGCCGGGGCTCCCAGTACGACAAATAGTCAGATAGAAGGAGAGCTACCCCTACGACTCACCTCCCATTTCTGCGCATGTCACATTCCATGACATGAAGAAGATCACCACGCTCATGCCGCCCATCGCGGCAGCGACGTTGCTCCTCATCGGCTTCGCCGCCCCGGCTCAGGCGGGTCCGTACTGGAACAAGAGCGTCAAGTGCAACGCGACCGACCCGGACGGCCGGCACATCCCCACACGCGTGGGCAACGGCGAACTGGGCTGGAGCCACTTCTCCGGCAAGCACAACATCCATAAGTGCGCGCTCGTGAACATCCCCGTCCAAGGCAATGTCGATGGCATTGACGGCGCCGACATCCAGTACTGGGGATGGGCCTCGAACCGGGCACATGGTCGCGTCAAGCTCGTGGTCAAGGCACGGTATGCGCGCAAGACGACCGACGGGCGCTACAACGCCGGACAGGGAAAGGTCATCGGCGTGATCACCGTGTACTGCAACGGCATGCAGAAGTGTCCAAACTGGGTGAATGAGTAACTTCGTGAGCGAAGAGAACCACGAGATCGAAGACCTTCAGGCGGAAGTAGCCGGCCTCCTGCTGGAGTTCGTCTACGCTCCGCTACTGGAAGACCAACACGTACGCGGGGTGCTGCCCGCGCCATCAGGGGCCCCGGCGGTGCGGGCCGTGCTCGGCGACAGGAACGAGTGCGTCCCGGCCAGGCTGACGGTCTACGAGATCCCCCTCACGGCCGACGACGAACTGCGCACCGCACACGATGTCGTCGCCCTGCTCCGTGCGGTACACACAGGGACGCATATCTACCCGGCGAGCAGTGTCACTTCCGTCATGGGGATGGAGCTGTACCTGGTCGACCCGGCACAGGTGGAAGAAGCCCCATTCACCACGGACGACTGGGCTGCGACCCTCCTGCGATGCCTGACCCGTCCGTCCATGCAGCAGCCCTCGCCAAAGCTGCGCGGGTTTCTGTTTCGTGAAGGAGGCGTACTGCGTCTCTACATGGGCAACGGCGAAGCCGCCGACGTGATCGCCGCCGACGTACGACCCGGCGGCGCGCTGACCGCCCTCCTGGCGGCGCTGCCCTCCCTGCTCGGCAAGGAATGGCGGACATCCGACGCAACGGACGACCCCCACTGCCGCTATCTCGTAGACCTCACCGACTGGTGACCCATCGACCGGGCGCGCATCCGGTTCGCGCGGTCGGCGGGCGATGCGACTGGCGAGGTGACCGGGGCCGCCGGTCCCCAGCCGCTCAACGGGCTCCGCACCAGGCTGAAGGAGATACCGGCCGTCGACATCATCCGGAGGGGCCGGGTCCGTGCCCCGCGCACGGAATGTGCCCGCTCTCCGGTCGCGCACACCCTGTTGCTCGCGTCACTCGCGGCCGACGCTGCGTCATACCCCTTGGGCCCGGACCCCGTCCGAAGGGAACCGGTCCCCGCCCGGAGCGCGTACGGGCGGGCGATCGGCGGGGCCGCGTGCGGCCGGCATGGGCACGCGGCCGGTGCGGGCCCGGTGGGCGGCCGGGTCCGAGCCGGCGCTTCCGTCGGCCGCCCCCGCCGGCGGCGTCGCCGCGCCCCGCCCCGGCCACCGCTGACACCGGGGGCAGCGGTGGCCGCACGGCCGGCAGGACGGCCGGGCGGGACGGCTGGTCGGGACGGCCCGGGGGACGCCGTCCCGGCGCGGTTCATCCGTTCCGGTCATCCGCCGCCCGGCGCCCGGCGCGCGCGGTGCGCCCCTGTCACGCTGAGCGCATGACGACGACGCAGTCGCAGTGGGCCCTGACCGATGTCGACGGCGTGCTGGCGCGCATGCGGGCGCTGGACGCCGAACTGCCGCCGGGCGACGGCGTGGCCGTCTTCAACCGGGTGTACCTCTCGGTCACCGAGGAGATCGCCCGGCGGATCACGGCCGGGCACTTCGGGGACCGGGCCGCGGCCGCGGAGCTGGACGCCAGGTTCGCGGGGCGGTATCTGGCGGCGGTGGACGCGGCCGTGGCCGGGCGGCGGGCCCCCGCCTGCTGGCGGCCGCTGTTCCAGCTGCGGCGCCACCCGGCCGTACGGCCCCTCCAGTTCGCGCTGGCCGGCATCAACGCGCACATCGGGCACGACCTCGCGCTCGCCCTCGTCGACACCTGCCGGGCCCGGCGCGTCGAACCGGCCGCGCTGGAGGGCGACTTCGACCGGGTCGGCGATCTCCTCGTGGGGATGGAGGAGCTGATCCGCGAGGAGCTGATGCCCGGCCCCGACCTGCTGGACGTCGCCGATCCGCTGACGCATCTGGTGGGGTCGTGGAGCCTCCAGGCGGCGCGGGAGGCGGCGTGGTCGGCGTTCCGCGCGCTGTGGGCCGTACGCGCGCTCGGCGACGTCGCCGAGGAGCTGGCGGAGCGGATCGACGCGAGCGTGGGCCTGGTGGGCCGCTGCCTGCTGACGCCGCTGAACTGAGGGCGCGTGTCATGGAAGCGGGCCGCCGCCGCGTCCCC
>NZ_JBHVHQ010000686.1:0-4684 GCF_042800135.1 Streptomyces sp. NPDC057654
CCTTCGTAGTCCTCCACGCCCGCCAGGCGTGATCGGACCAGCAGGCGCCGCCCCGGTCAGCCGTACATCGCCACGCGGTAGAGGGTCGCCAGCGCGTCGTCGATGGGATGGGGCTGCGGCTTGCCGGAGGCGTCGAGTCTGTTCCACCTTTGGAGGTTCACGGCGACGGCCATCTGCCGCTTGCCGTCGGCACGGGTCATGGCCAGCGTTCCGCCGCCCCAGACCGTACCGCCATGGCCCCAGAAGGAGCCCCGGCCGGGGCTCTCCATCGAGCGCAGGCCGAGGCCGTAGTCGATCGGCTTTCCCTCTTGGGAGATGATCGGGACGGTGCGTTGCATCTGCGCCAGCGACGGCGGACTGACGATCTCTCCGGCCAGCAGCAGCCCGTAGAAGCGGTTGAGGTCCGCGACGGTGGAAATCAGCGAGGCCGACGGGCCCACCCACGACATGTCGTACACGCTGTAGTCGCGCGGCGGGTCGATCATGCCGAACCACGCCTCGTAGAGCTGCGAGTGCGGCCCGTCGACGTACGGCCCGACGGGGAACGCGGTGTCCGGGAGCCCGGCGCGTTCGATGATGTTCCGGGTGATGTACCGCTCGGCCGTGGTGCCGGTCACCTGTTCCAGGAGTTGGGCGAGGAGCAGGTAGTTGGTGTTGGAGTACAGCCCCGGCGCGCCGCCCGGTGCGCCGACGGCAGGTGCGGTGACGCCCATCTTGATCAGCCCGGCGGGGTCGAACCGTGTGAACCGGTGGTCGTCCAGGCTCCGGGGCCCGGTCTCCGCGAGGTCGGGGAACGCCCTGAGGGAGGAGTAGGCGTACGGAAGGTACTCGGCGAGGCCACTAGTGTGGTTGATCAGCATCCGAACCGTGATCGCGTCACCGCGTTCTCCGGGAACCAGCTTCGGAAGGTAGCGGCCGATCGGCGCGTCGAGACCGATCCGACCACTCTCGACCTGCTGGAGAACCGCGGCGGCGGTGAAGGTCTTGGTGACGCTGCCGACGCGGTGCCTCATGTCGGCGGAGACGGGACGACCGGTGGCGACCTCGGCGACCCCTGCGGCACCGCGCCAGACCTGGTCGCCGTCACGCACCTCGGCGAACAAGCCGGGCATTCCGGCACGATGGACGTTTTCCAAGGCTGCGTCCAGCGCCGCGCGATCCAGTGGGCTCTTCATATCATGCGTCCTTTCGTGTTCCCCAGGGTGAACACTCCGCATCCGGTCGGCGACCGGATACGGAAAGACAAGGGGCCCACGTCTCAACAGACATGCGTCGCCTATGACGGATTCCGAGGCGTCGATTCGTCCGCCTGGCTCACCTGCCTCACCTGCCACCGCCGCCGCGCCAAATTGAGACGCCTTCGGATCTCGCCCCCGTCCCGACCATGGCGCCGCGATGCTCTCGCCGCGACCTGTCAGTGCTCTTCGAACATCGGGGTGACTTCCAGGCCCCCCTTGCCCTTGTCGCTCACCGGCATGTTGAAGGCGACCGGGGCGGTGGCGTGGTGCGTCTCATTCGGAGGGGTTACGACGAGGGCGGTGCCCTGGATACCCGAGCCGCCGCTGTTGTTGATCGGATAGGCGATATTGGCGGTGGCCGTCTTCCCAGCTTTGAGGGTGAACGCCGTCCCCACCTCCTGCTTGTCACGGTCCACCGACTGCGTGCCGTAATTGGTCTTTACGTCGACGCCCGGGAATCCATTCATCCGGCAGTTGCTTCCGGTATTCGTGAACCGGATGACGATCGAGCCCACGCCCTCCCGGGCCTCGCCCTGGTTCTTCGCCACGATGCGCAGATTCGATGTGCGGCACGTCGACGCCTTCGAGGACGTCGAGGACTTCGAGGAGGCGTTCGAGCCGTTCCCGGACGACGCACCGGACCCACTCGTCGAGGAGTTGCCCGACAGTCCGCTGGACGAGTCCGAGGACGGCGCCCCGGTCGAGGTCGAGGAGGAGCTGCCTTTGCTGTTCGAGTCCGACGAGTCGTTCGCCCCGCATGCTGTGAGGGCGGCGGTGGCGGCCAGTCCGACGGCGCCGGCGACAACGGCCCTGCGGACGGATATGCGGTGCATGGTGTGCTCCTCGGTACATGCGGGCGGGCGTGGCGCCCGGCGCGGTTCGGTGTCCGTTGCCGGTCCTCTCGCCCCGGACGACAGCCAATATTCCAGCCTCGCGCTATCGTCCGGCTAACGCCTGGCCGAGGGGACGACTCGCGCTGTACGGGCGTCGGGCGGGCACCGTGCGGGCGAGCGGCCTCGGAGGCATGCCCGCCGCCAGGAGCAGAACGCCCGTGACTCCTTCTTGATCCTCTGGCAGCTACCGTTCTGCCGGGCCGTCTGCATGGCGGCCCGTAGCGCGCCCCGGACTTACTGCCGGGCCTGGGTCGGTGGTGCGCTCATTGCCGCCGTCAGGAATGTGATCGCCCAGCGCCGAGCCTCTTCGCCTGCCATCGCCGAAGCAGCCGCAGCCGCAGTGGCAGTCGCAGTCGCCATCACCGTCTCCGTCGCCGGCTCCGCCGGGGAGGCTTCGGCAGGCTGGTTGAAGACCTCGACGCGGTCGATGGCCGTCACAGCGAGGATCCCCCGCATGCGGAACAACAGCTCCTGTGGGGCAAGGCCGGGCAGTGCGTGCGCGAAAGCCGCCAGGTAGCGCTCGCCGACCGTGTTCTCGTCAGGGCCGACCCAGCTACGCGCCTCCTCGGCCGGGTCGCTGAGGATCGTCACGATGAGCCGGGATGTCCGGGCTCCGCTCGCACGGCCGGCGGGCATCTCGTCGAAGAGCGGCCCGGCGAAGGCTTCCACCAGTTCGGCGACCGGCGGGTTCGGAGTCCGGGCGAGCAGTGCGTCGAGACCGGCGCACTGGGCGGCGGTGATGGGCTCGATCACACGGCGGGCGACCGCGCCCAGGAGTTCCGCCTTCGAGCCGAAGTGATAGCCGACGGCGGCCAGGTTCGCTCCGGCGAGGTCGGTGATCGCACGGACCGACGTGCCGCGGTAGCCGTGCTCCGCGAAGAGGTGTTCGGCCGCGTCGAGGATCTTGGTCCGGGTATCGGGTAGCGCCATGTGCCGTACTCTACAAACGTTTGATTAAAACGAACGTTTGACTGCGGAGGAGATCGCCATGAAACTGCTCGTATACGGTGCGGGGGTCTGCGGCAGCCTGTTCGCCGCCCGCCTGCACGAGGCCGGGGTCGACGTCTCGCTCCTCGCCCGGGGCGAGCGCCTGGCCTCCCTGCGCCGGCACGGCGTGCAGCTCGCCGAGGAGGACAGCCCGGCCGTCAGGCGGGTGCCCGTACCAGTGGTCGAGCACCCGGCCGACGGTCACGACCTGAGCGGTCACGACCTGAGCCGATACGACCTGACCTGCGTACTCGTCCGCGCCCATCACGTCGACGCGGTACTGGAGTCGCTCACCGGCCTCGACGGCGACGTGCTGTTCCTGCACAACTGGGCAGCCGGCGCGGAGCCGCTGGGCGCGGCGATCGGCCACGAGCGAGTCCTGCTCGGCTTCCCTCCGGCACTGGCCGGCGGCACGATGGACGGCGGCGTGGTCCGCTACCGCGCGGCCAACTTCATGACCAGCCGGGTCCCGATGCCGATCGGCGAACCCGACGGCCGAGCCACCCCGCGACTGGAACGGATCGTCCGGGAGTTCCGCACCGCCGGGATCAATGCCAAGGCCGAGCCGCGGATGGATGCCTGGCTCAGGACGCACGCCGCGTTCGAGGCGCCGCTCGGACGGGCGGCGTACGCGGCGGGCGGCCCGGTAGCACTGGCCGACGATCCCGACGCGGTACGCGGCATGCTCCGCCTCATGCGGCACAACCTGGCCGCCATGCCCGGACCACCGGTCCCCCGCGCGTTCGCCGCGCTGCGGAGCCTGCCGGAGGGACTGCTCGTGGCCCTGCTGCGACGCTTCCTGCGCAGCCCGACGGTCGTACGCAGCGGACTCAGTGACACCTCCCCCGCGGCAGCGGCCGAACTCGACTGCCTGGCCGAACAGATACGTGCTCAGGCGAAGGTCCGGTAGACCATCGGCGGGCCGCCGTCAGGCGCGGTAGGCGCGCTTGGAGCGGCGGCTCATCTTCGTATTCTGGAAGGCCACGCATTCCCAACGCCCCTCACGGCGGCGGTGCAGCGTGAACGTCTGAAACTTGTCGAAGCCGATCCGGCTGCCCTTGCCGATGCCGCCGACGGTGGTCACCACCGCCGTGGACTCGTCCGGCATCCGCACGTCGATCGACTTGACCGCCATGCGCGTGCCCTTCTGCCACCGCGTGAACACCTCATGATGAGTCCGCTCGATGGCCGCGCGCCCGAGCATGACGTCCCCCATGAAGATCACATACGACGCGTTCTCCGCGAACTGTGCCGCGTATCCGCTCGCGTCCCCCGCGTCCCAGGTATCCCGGATCCGATCGAGGAACCCCTCGACCGTGTCCTCGTTCATGACCGCCATCGTCGTCTCCTGTGGTCGGCCGCCTCACGGCGGCACTCAATCAGTTCTCACTGAAACTATTCCAACCGAAACGATCTGCGCAAGCCCCGTCGGCCACCAGATCGAGCTCCCCGACCGGAAGGCCAGGTCACCACGCCCGGACAGGCCGCCCCTCGGGCTCGACGGCGACGTTGGCGTAGACGATCCCGAGCAGCCGACGCAGCTCGGACCGGTCCTCGGCCGTCAGC
>NZ_JBHVHQ010000687.1:0-4674 GCF_042800135.1 Streptomyces sp. NPDC057654
AGCGTCGCCATTGAGGAGCAGAAAGCCGACCCGAAGCCGTCGTCGACGGACTCGGCGCCCTTGTCGTTTTCGACGTCCTTTACGTCTTCCGCGGCCTCCGGAGGCGGCTCCTGCGCGGCCTTCCGCTGCTGCCGAGGTCTCGCCTTCGCCAGGTCGACGCGGGCGGAGTCCGCCCCGGGAGCGGCATCCGGACCAGGAGCGCCGTCCGGCCCCGGGGCGGAGTCCGGGGCCGTCCGGGGAGCGCCGGCCGCGGCCGTTTCCGGGCGCGCCGATTCCCCGTCCGTCTCCGCCGGTATAGCGCCGGACCCCGTCTGCTGAGTCATATCCGCCCCTCTCACCAAGAATGATTCCTTGTGGGGCCGGAAGGTTCCGCTCCGAATGGGCCGGCCGTCGGGGCTCTCAACGGGCGACGGTGCGCGCCGGTGCCCGCGTCACCGGTACGGGGCCGCCGCCTGGACCACACGCAGGCTTCGTCACCACCTCAATCGCCTGGCGAATCGGCCCCGTTGATACCGACACGCACCGACTGTCCCGTACGCACCACCCACCCCGTACGTACGGAAACCCGCACTCGGAGCCGCCAGTGTGGCGCTCGTCACTATGGGCCGTTCATCGCGCCCCCTGGGTGCCCCGCAAGCCGTGCGGTACGGAGCGTCAGAAGGTGAGCACGCAGCGCGCCACCCGCCCGTGGTGGGCGTCGTCGGCGGCCTTCGCGAAGTCCTCCACGGGGTAGGTCTCCGTGATCAGCTCGTCCAGGAGCAGCCGGCCCTCTCGGTAGAGGCGCGCGTACAGGGCGATATCGCGCTGCGGCCGCGAGGAGCCGTAGCGGCAGCCGAGTATCGACTTGTCGAGATACATGGACGAGACGAGGAAGGACGCCTGCGCGTCGGCCGGGGGCACGCCGAGCAGGACGGCCTGGCCGTGCCGGTCGAGGAGATCGACCGCCTGCCGGATCAGTTTGGTGTTGCCGACGCACTCGAAGGCGTGGTCCGCGCCGGTCGGCAGGATCCCCTTCACCGCGGCGGAGGTGTCCGGCGTGGTGGAAGCGTCGATGAAGTGGGTCGCGCCGAACAGCCGGGCCGCCGCCTCCTTCGCCGGATTCGCGTCCACCGCGACGATCGTCGACGCCCCGGCGAGGCGCGCCCCTTGCAGCACGTTGAGGCCGATGCCGCCCGCGCCGATGACGACGACCGATTCGCCCTGGCCGACCCCGGCCCGGTTGAGCACCGCTCCGACGCCGGTCAGCACCCCGCAGCCGATGAGCGCGGCCGAGGTCAGCGGCACATCGTCGGGGATCTTGACGGCCTGGACGGCCTTGACGACCGTGCGCTCGGCGAAGGCGGAGTTGGAGGCGAAGTTGAAGAGCTTCGCGCCGCGCCGCGTGAAGGGCTGCCCCGGCATGCCGATGGCCTTGCGGCACATGGTCGGGCGGCCCCGGTCGCACTCGGCGCACGTGCCGCAGTTGGCGAGGGTGGAGAGGGCGACATGATCACCGGGCGCGACGTGCACGACGCCCGCGCCGACCGCCTCAACCACGCCCGCGCCTTCGTGGCCGAGGACCACCGGCACCGGAAAGGGGATGGTGCCGTCGATGACCGAGAGATCGCTGTGGCACAGCCCGGCCGCGACGACCGCGACCAGCACCTCGCCGGGGCCCGGCTCGCGGATCTCCAGGTCATCGACGACCTGGGGCTGTTTGCCGTCGAAGATGACGCCTCGCATAGTGCCCGTCCCTTCAAGGTGGCCTTGGCCAAGGCCGGAGTGGAGATCCACGGAGGAATCCGGTGCGGAAGGTGCGAAAGGCGGGGGCCGGTGCCCGGACCCCGCCGCGGTGCCGGTGCGTTTCCGCCGGTCAGGATGGCCAGACCACGGATTGGAGCTCGCTGTACGCGTGCAGGCCGAACGATCCGCCGTCGCGGCCGACGCCGCTGTCCTTGAAACCGCCGAACGGGGTCTCGGGGTGCCGCTGCACGGTGTTGATGCCGATGTTGCCGCTGCGCAGGCGGGCCGCGAGCGTCCAGGCGCGGCCGGCGTCGGAGCTGAAGACGTAGTCGTAGAGGCCGTACGAGGTGCCGTTGGCGATGCGGACGGCCTCGTCCTCGTCGTCGAAGGGGATCGCGACGACGACCGGGCCGAAGAGTTCCTCGCGCGCGACCGTCATATCGGGGGTGACGTCGGCGATGAGGGTGGGCGGGACGTAGAAGCCCGGCTTGAGGTCGGGGCGCGCGCCGCCGACGACGATGCGGGCGCCCTGCTCGCGGGCGCCGGCGATGTACGTCTCGACGCGGTCGCGCTGGGCCGCGGAGATCAGCGGGCCGACGATCGTGGAGTTATCCACAGGGTCCCCGACTGTCAGTGCTCGCGCGTATTGTTTGAGACCGGCGACGACCTTCTCGTACAGCGATCGATGGACGAGCACACGGGTCGGCGCCGTGCAGATCTGCCCGCTGTGGAACGACCAGACCGAACCGACCGCCCTGATCGCCGACGCGACCGTCTTGTCGTCGGCATCCCCCAGGACGATGGCCGCGCCCTTGCCTCCCAGCTCCATCAGGGTGCGCTTCATCGACCTCCCAGCGGACTCGGCGATCTTCTTTCCCACCGCGGTGGACCCGGTGAAGCTGATCATGTCGACGTCCGGGTGGGACACGAGTTCCTCCCCGGCGGCGGCTCCCGATCCCGTGACGACGTTGAAGACGCCGTCCGGCAGTCCGGCCTCTTTGAGGATGGGGCCCAACTCCAAGCACGCCAGCGGATCTTGTGGCGCCGGCTTGGCGACCACGGTATTGCCCATGGCCAGGGCGGGCGCTGCCTTGCCCGCGAGGTTGACGATGGGGAAGTTGTAGGAGGTGATGCACCCGATCACGCCCATGGGGCGACGTACGGCGGCGGCGCCGATGAGTCCGCCCGGGGCCAGCGCGCTGGCCCGCACGGGCTGCGGCGCCAGCGGGACGACATCCGGTTCGAGCGCGCCGCGCGCGTAGCGGCGGAAGCGGTCGGCCGCGGTGGGCACCTGCATGGTCGAGGCGAGGCGCATCGTCGCGCCGGTCTCGGCCTGGAGCAGGGGCACGAGGTCCCCGCCGTGTTCGGTGAGGAGATCGGCTATCCGGTCCAGCACGGCCGCGCGTTCGCGCGGGTCGGTGCGGGACCAGCCGTCATAGGCGGTCCGTGCGGCGGTCACGGCAGCGGCGACTTCGGCTCGCGTCGCTTCCGGGGCCTCCCCGACGACCTCTTCGGTCGCCGGATTGACAACTGCATAGTGCCCTTGGGCGGGCTCGCACCAGGAGCCGTCGATCCAGTGCCCGTACGCGGTCATCGGGACTCCTTCGGCAGGCCGAGCACCCGCTCGGCGATGATGTTGCGCTGGATTTCGTCCGATCCGCCGTAGATGGTGTCGGCGCGTGTGAAGAGGAAGAGGCGTTGCAGGGGGTCGAGTTCGTACGGGCTCTCGGCGCTCCAGGCTGCGGGGCCGAGGGCTGCGGCCGTGCCGCGGACCCGCATGGCCAGTTCGCCGAGCCGCTGGTGCCAGCCGCCCCACAGCAGTTTGGCGACGTTGGGCGCGCCGGGCACATCCGTGCCGCCCAGCGTCCGCAGGGCGTTCCAGCGCATCGTCTGGAGCTCGGCCCATTGCCGTACGAGCCGGTCGCGCAGCGCCGGTTCCGCTGCGGTGCCGTGCTCCAGGGCGAGGCGGACGACGTGGCGCAGCTCGGCGGCGAAGCCGATCTGCTGGACGAGCGTGGAGACTCCGCGTTCGAGGGCGAGGAGGCCCATGGCGACCTGCCAGCCGTTGCCCTCCCCGCCGACGAGGTGGTCGGCGCTCGCCAGCGCCCCGTCGAAGAACACCTCGTTGAATTCGGCGGTCCCCGACATCTGCCGGATGGGCCGGACCTCGATGCGGCCCGGCTGGTCCATCGGCACGAGCAGGAAGGAGAGTCCGTGGTGGCGGCGGGAGTCGTGGTCCGTTCTGGCCAGCACGAAGCACCAGTGGGCGTCCTGGGCTAGCGACGTCCAGATCTTCTGGCCCGTGATGCGGTACGGGCCGCCGGGCGCGCCATCGCGGGTGGCCGTGGTCCGCAGCCCGGCCAGGTCGGAGCCGGCGTCGGGCTCGCTGTAGCCCTGGCACCACAGTTCCTGGCCCCGGGCGATGGGGGGCAGGAACCGCTCCCGCTGCTTCTCGTCCCCGTAGGCGATCAGGGTCGGGGCGAGCAGGTTCTCACCGATGTGGCCGACGCGTCCGGGCGCACCCGCGCGGGCGTATTCCTCGGCCCAGACGACCTGTTGGGTCAGGGTCGCGGCGCGGTTGCCGTAGGAGCCTGCCGTGCGGTCCCAGCCGAGGCCGATCCAGCCGGCCGCGCCGAGTTCGCGCTCCCAGGCACGGCGGGCCTGGGGCAGTTCGTGTTCGCTGCCGGGTCCGCCGTGGCCCGCGGCCTGGGCGAACTCGCCGGTCAAGTGCGCCGAGAGCCATTCCCGTGCCTCTTCGCGAAAGGTCTCGTCCTGCGGCCCGAAGGCGAAATCCACGGCGTCTCCTTCCTTCCGCTTCCTTCCGCGCGGACCGCGCGGGTTCGCCCGGCTGTGCACCGGCCGGGCTGCGGCTCGGGGCCGCCGGTCCGAGGCCGGCTCGTGAGGGCCGCCTCGTGGGGCCGCCTCATCGGTGCCGCTCGGTCGGGGCGGCGC
>NZ_JBHVHQ010000688.1:0-4674 GCF_042800135.1 Streptomyces sp. NPDC057654
ACCGGCTTCCGGGCCACGGCGGGGCCCCGGCAGGGAGGAGGCCGCGGGAGCCGCGGAGGACGCCGTCTCCGGCGCCTCGGGCGGGTGCCCGCCGGGCCGCTCGGCCGTCGGCCAGTCGTCCCAGAGGCCACCGCCGCCGTCGTCGTCCGGCCGCGGCTCGTACAACAGCTCCTCGTCCGGGAGCGGCTCGTCGTCAGGGAACGGCCCGTCGTCCGGGAACGGCGGGGCGGGCTCCTCGGCGGCGTCCGGGTGCGCGGTGTGCGGATACGGGCCGTCGCCGTGCTCATGCCCGGCCTGCGCCTCCTGCCCGCCTGGGGGACCCGCCATGCGGTCCAGGTGGGCCTTGACGGCGTCGGCGGCGGCGCGGCGGCGGCGGAGGGCCTCCGGGTCCAGGGGCAGGGGCCACGCGCGGTCCGCCTCCGACGCGGCGAGCACGGGGTTCTCGGCGTCCTTCTCCGGGGCGTCGGCCCACGCCTCGATCTCGCCGTAACCCGCCTCGCAGTGCTCGCGCAGGGCCTCCAGGAAGGCGGAAGGGCCCCGCGGCTTCTTCTGGGAGGGGCCCCACCAGTGGCCGGAGCCGAGCAGCAGGGAGCGGGGGCGGGTGAACGTGACGTAGCCGAGGCGGAGTTCCTCGGTCTCCTGGTGGGCCTTCATGGCCGCCTTGAAGGCGGCCATCCCCTTGGCGTCCCACTCCCTGATGTCGGGCAGCGTGCCCGCGTCGCCGCGCAGCGCGTGCGGCAGCACCTTGGCCTGGGCCGTCCAGGACTCGCGGGACTGCTCGCTGGGGAACTGCTTGCCGACCAGTCCGGGGACGGCGACGACGTCCCATTCGAGTCCCTTGGACTTGTGGGCGGTGAGCACCTTGACGGTGTCCTCCCCTCCGGGGAGGGAGCTGTCGAGCCCCTTCTCGTACTGCTCGGCGGTGCGCAGGAAGCCCAGGAAGGCCGACAGGGTGATCTCGCCGCCCAGGGCGGCGAAGCCCGCCGCGATGTCGAGGAAGCTCGACAGGGTCTCGCGGCGGCGGGCGGCCAGTGCGTGCGGGGAGGCGGAGAGTTCGACCTCCAGGCCGGTGGCGGCCAGCACCCGGTGCAGGACGTCCATGAGCGGGTCGGCCAGCGAGCGGCGCAGGTCGCGCAGTTCGGCGGCGAGCCGGGCGAAGCGCACTCTGGCCTCGGCGGAGAACGGCAGCCCGTCGTCCGGGGCGGACGCGTCGGCCGCCAGGAACGTGTCGAGGGCGTCGGCCAGGGAGACCGTCTCGGCCGGGTCGACGCCTTCGACGGCCTCGGCCAGCCTGCGGTCCGGGTCGCTCTCCCCGCCGCCGTAGGGCACGAGCGTACGGGCGCGGCGGCCCAGCAGCGCCAGGTCGCGGGGGCCGATGCGCCAGCGCGGTCCGGTCAGCAGCCGGACGAGCGCGGCGTTGGCCGTCGGGTCCTGGAGGACCTCGCAGACGGCGACGAGGTCGGCGATCTCCGGGAGGTGGAGCAGCCCGGAGAGGCCGACGACCTCGACGGGGATGTCCCGCTCGACCAGCTCGCCCTGGATGCGCGCGAAATCACCGGCCGTGCGGCACAGCACGGCGATGCCGCCGGGCCGGGCGCCGGTGCGCACCAGGTGGGCGATGGAGTCGGCGAGCCAGGTCAGCTCCTCGGCGTGGGTGGGCAGCAGCGCGCACCGTACGAGGCCGTCGCGCTCTGCTCCGGGGGCGGGGCGCAGCGCCTCCACGCCCTCGTGGCGGGCGCGCAGCGGGGCGGCGAGGCGGTTGGCGAGGTCGAGGAGGCGGCCGCCGCTGCGGCGGTTCTCGCTGAGCGCGAAGCGCCGCGCGGGGCTGCCGTCCGCGAACGGGAAGTGGGCCGGGAAGTCGTCGAGGTTGGCCACGGAGGCGCCGCGCCATCCGTAGATGGCCTGGCAGGGGTCGCCGACGGCGGTGACGGCGTGGCCCGTGCCGCCCCCGAACAGGCCGGAGAGCAGCAGCCGCTGGGCCACGGAGGTGTCCTGGTACTCGTCGAGGAGGACGACCGCGAACTGCTCCCGGAGGATGCGGCCGACCTCCGGCCGGTCCTGGGCCAGCCGCGCGGACAGGGCGATCTGGTCGCCGAAGTCGATGAGGTCGCGGTCGCGCTTCTCCTTGCGGTACCCGCCGATCAGGTCGAGGAGTTCGAGGCGGGCGCGGGCGGCGTCGGGGGCCTTGCGCAGATCGGGGTTGCTGAGCTTGGCGCCTTCGAGGGTGTGCAGCAGCGCGGTGTCGTACGCGCGCAGCCGCTCGGGGGTCACCAGGTGCTCGGAGAGCTCGCCGTCGAGGGCGAGGAGGTCGGCGACGAGGTCGCTGAAGGAGCGGGTGAGCGCCGGGTAGGGGCCGGGCGAGGTGCGCAGGACGCGGGCGGCGAGCTGGAAGCGGGTGGCGTCGGCGAGCAGCCGGGCGGTGGGCTCCAGGCCGATGCGCAGGCCGTGTTCCTTGAGGAGCCGGCCGGCGAACGCGTGGTACGTGGAGATCTGCGGGTCGCCGGGCGCCGCGTCGGGGTCGGCGGGCTCCGGGTCGGTGACGCCCGCCTCGACGAGGGCCTTGCGGACCCGCTCGGACAGCTCGCCGGCGGCCTTGTTGGTGAAGGTGAGGCCCAGCACCTGCTCGGGGGCGACCTGGCCGGTGCCGACCAGCCAGACGACGCGCGCGGCCATCACCGTGGTCTTGCCGGACCCGGCTCCGGCCACGATGACCTGCGGGGCGGGCGGCGCGGTGATGCAGGCCGTCTGCTCCGGGGTGAACGGGATGCCGAGGAGCTCCTTGAGCTGCTCGGGATCGGTGATGCGTGCTGCCACTCCAGTGAGGCTAACGGCACCCTCCGACAACCACTGCCAATCACCGCCAATCACCGTCGTCTCACCCACCCCGCCCGGCCGCCCCGCCGTGCCGTTCGTCACTCGACGATGTGCTGCCCCTCCGGGCGGGCGGTGCAGGAGGCGCGGAAGGAGCAGCGGGTGCAGTGCTGGCCGGGGCGGGGGGCGAAGCGTTCGTCGAGCACGCGGCCCGCGGCGGTGGCCAGCAGGTCGCTCACCCACTCCCCTTCGGGGGGCTCCTGGGACTGCACCTTGGGCAGCTCGTCGCCGCCGTCCTTCTTCGCGGCCCCCTGGCGCAGCTGCACCAGCTCCGCGCCGCCGTCCTCGGGGCGCCGCCCGTCGAACAGGTCGTCGACCGCGCCTTCGCGCACCGCCAGCTGGTAGGCGGCGAGCTGCGGGTGGCGGGCGACGTCGTTCGCGGTGACGGCGGCCTTGCCGGTCTTGAAGTCGACCACGTAGGCGCGCCCCTGGGCGTCCGCTTCGACGCGGTCCATGGAGCCGCGGATGCGCACCATATAGGCGTCGGTTTTGAGGGTGACGTCGAAATCGTGCTCCGTGGCGACGGTCGAGCGGCCGCCGCGCTCCATGACGTGCCAGCGCAGGAAGCGGTCCAGGGCGGCGCGCGCGTTCTCCTTCTCCTGCCGCGACTTCCAGGGGGCCTCGAAGGCGAGCGCGTCCCAGACGGAGTCGAGGCGCTCCATGAGGACCGCGAGGTCGGCGGGGGTGCGCCCGGAGGCCACCTCGTCGGCCAGTACGTGCACGACGTTGCCGAACCCCTGCGCGGCGGTGGCCGGCGCGTCGGCCTTCACCTCGCGGCCGAGGAACCACTGGAGGGAGCACGTGTTGACGAGCTGGTCCAGGGCGGACCCGGAGAGCGCGACCGGGCGGTCGCGGTCGCGCAGCGGCACCGCGCTGTGCGTCGGTTCGTTCAGGCCCCACCAGCGGTACGGGTGGGCCGCCGGTACGAGCGGCTGTCCCTCGTCGTCATGGAGCGCCGCGAGCCGGGCGAGCCGCTGGGCGGCGGCGGCCCGCAGCCCGTCCGAGGCCCCGGGGTCGACGGTGGTGGCCCGCAGCTCGGCGACGAGCGCGGCGACGGCCAGGGGGCGGCGCGGGCGCTGCGTGACGTCCACGGGCTCGGCGCCGAGCTCGCCGAGGAAGCGGGAGGGCTGGTCGCCGTCGTCCGCGGCGGCCTTCACGGCGGTGACGACGAGGCGCTCGCGCGCACGCGTGGCCGCGACGTAGAACAGCCGCCGCTCCTCGGCGAGGAGCGCGCCCGGCGGCAGGGGGTCGGCGAGCCCGTCGCGGCCGATCCGGTCGGCCTCCAGCAGGGAGCCGCGCCGCCGCGGGTCGGGCCAGAGTCCCTCTTGTACGCCCGCGACGACGACCAGCCGCCATTGCAGGCCCTTGGAGCGGTGCGCGGTCATCAGCCGCACGGCCTCCGGGCGCACGGACCGGCCGGCGAGGGTGTCGGCGGCGATGTCCTGCGCGTCCAGCTCGTCGAGGAAGTTGAGCGCGCCCCGGCCGCCGGTGCGCTCCTCGGCGCGCGCGGCGGTCTCGAAGAGCGCGCACACCGCGTCCAGGTCGCGGTCGGCGTTGCGCCCGCCGGGGCCGCCCCTGCGGGCCGCGCGCTCCAGGCGGTCCGGCCAGGTCGTGCCGGACCACAGCTCCCAGAGCGCCTGTTCGGCGGTGCCGCCCCCGGCGAGCAGCTCGCGGGTCTTGCGCAGCAGCTCGCCGAGTATCCGCGCGCCCCGCGCGTACGCCGGGTCGTGCGCCACGAGGCGCTCCGGTTCGGCGAGCGCCTCGGCTATCAGTACGTCCGACGGCCGCGGTACGCCCGTCCCC
>NZ_JBHVHQ010000689.1:0-4671 GCF_042800135.1 Streptomyces sp. NPDC057654
GCCCTACGCCGGCCGCCTGCGCCGGACCGGCGAGCTGGCCCGTACGTACCGCGCGAGCATGCGGCCCACCGCAGCCTCCCTCTGGCCCGACGCCCCGTACGACCCGCCAGCGGGCATCACCCTCAGCTACAGCCGCCTGAACACCATGGCCCAGGCATACGCCCAGCCCGGCACCGGCCTCACCGGCGACCCCGGGCTCGCCGCCGACATCGCGAGCGGCCTCGGCCATCTGCACGACACGGTCTACAACGCGGCCACCGCCCGGTACGGCAACTGGTGGGAGTGGCAGATCGGCAGCCCCCGCCTCCTCCTCGACACCCTCACCCTCGTGTACGGGCAGGTCCCCGAGGACCGGCGGGTCCAACAGCTCGCAGCCGTCGACCACTTCGTCCCCGACGCCATGCTCGGCGACTACACCGGGACCAGCACCGGCGCCAACCGCGTCGACCTCTGCCGCGTCGTCGCCCTGCGCGGCATGCTCGGCGCGGCCCCCGCCAAGCTCGCGCTCGCCCGCGACGCCCTGTCGCCCGTCTTCCCGTACGTCACCGAAGGCGACGGCCTCTACGCCGACGGCTCGTTCATCCAGCACACGTGGGTCGCGTACTCCGGCACGTACGGCTATGTCCTCCTCGACGGCCTCGGCCGCCTCTTCACCCTGCTGCGCGGCTCCCGCTGGGAGGTGACCGACCCCCGTCGGCAGGTCATCCACGACAGCGTCGAGCACGCCTGGGCCCCGCTCCTCCACAACGGGCTGATGATGGACAGCGTCTCCGGACGCGCCGTCAGCCGCGGCGTGCAGAGCGCCGACCCCCACAGGATTCTCCAGAGCGACCACCAGCGCGGGCATCTGCTGCTGGCGGCCGTCGCGCTGCTCGGCGGCGGGGCGAGCGCGGCGGAGCGCGAACGCTGGAACGCCATGATCAGGGGGTGGATCGCCCGCGACGCAGACGGCGCGGTCCTCGACGACCCGCAGTTCGGCGTCGCCGACCTGGCCCGGCTCGCGGCCGTCGCCGCCGAGCCGGGAGGAGCGGCGGCCGAGCCCGTGTGCCACCGGCTGTTCGCCGCCATGGACCGCGCCGTGCACCGCCGCCCCGGCTGGACCGCCAATATCGCCATGTCCTCCAGCCGGATCGCGTACTACGAGAACGGCAACGGCGAGAATCCGCGCGGCTGGCACACCGGTGCCGGAATGCTCTACTGGTGGGGCGCGACGCACGGCGGCGACCAGTACACGGACGCCTTCTGGCCGACCGTCGACCCCTATCGGCTGCCCGGAACCACCGCCTCCGCCAAGCGGCTCGCCGACAACGAGGGCGGCGGCTGGGGCGCGCCCAAACCCGCCGTGACGTGGGTGGGCGGGGTCACGGACGGGGAGTTCGCGGCCGTCGGCCAGCATCTGAAGGGGCTCTCCAGCACGCTGGAGGCACGGAAGTCCTGGTTCTGCCTCGCGGACGCGGTGGTCTGCCTCGGCGCGGGCATCACCTCCCGCGACGGCGTCCCCGCCGAGACCATCGCCGACAACCGCAACCTGGGCGCGGAGGGCGAGCCCCGGTTCACCGTCGACGGGGTGGCCCAGCCGTCGGCGCTAGGCTGGAGCAAGGGGTTCCACCGCGCCCGCTGGGCGCATCTGGCCGGGCACGGCGGCTATGTCTTCCCCGGCGGTACGCCGCTGCACGCCCTGCGTGAAGCGCGTACGGGCTCCTGGCGCGACATCAACTCCGGCGGCGTCCCCGACCTTCTCACCCGCCGCTACCTCACCCTGCGGCTCGACCACGGCACGGACCCGACCGACGCCGCGTACGCCTACGTGCTGATGCCGGGCGCGGACCTCCGTGCGGTGGCGGCCCGTGCCGCCGCCTGTGCCGGGTGGCTGACGGTCCTGGCCAACACCCGCGACCGGCAGGGGATCGCGGTGCCCTCGCTCGGCGTCACCGCCGTCAACTTCTGGCGCGCGGCCACCGCTGGCCCGCTGGCCGCCACCGCCCCCGCCACCGTCCTCACCCGCCGCCACGGCCGCACCACGGCCCTGCACGCGGCGGCCCCGACGCGAGACGGCGCCCCCTTCGAGATCACCTGGTCCCGGCCCGTACGGCGGGT
Source organism: Streptomyces sp. NPDC057654 (assembly GCF_042800135.1). NCBI lineage: Bacteria > Bacillati > Actinomycetota > Actinomycetes > Kitasatosporales > Streptomycetaceae > Streptomyces > Streptomyces sp. NPDC057654. The sequence continues at coordinate 2,098 of NZ_JBHVHQ010000689.1, forward strand.
GACCGCCCACGACGCCACGGTCGAGATCCTGGCCACGGGCCGCTCCCTGCGCCTGCGCGTGACCCCGGGCACGGCCTGCGCGACGCACTCCTGCACGGTCGAAGCGGGCTGGTAGCGGCGGATCACCGCTCTGTCGGCAGAAAGCTCCCCGGTGCGAGTATGTTTGCCCCGTGGCTACCCTCTGTGTTCGGGATCTGTCCGAGGAAACGATCGCCGAGTTGACGATTCGGGCCGCGCGCAGAGGCCAGTCGCTCCAGGCGTACGCCCGGACGCTGCTGGAGGAGGAGGCGGCGACGCCCACTCCGGAAGACGTCGCCCGGAGGGTCGGTGGACGGATGGAGCCCCTGCTCTCTTCGGCGGACGTCCGGGCCGATATCGAGGCGGGACGACGGGGAACGTATGCGCCCGCGGTGGTCGACGAGGGCGCGGCAGGTACGGGCCAGGGCTGACGCAGGTCGGGGTCAAGCCCGGCTTCCTACGGCTCGGTGCGCCGAGCTTTGTGGGGTACCAACAGATCGCAAGCCTGATTCCGGAACGGCGGTAGGGGCCCCGCTGTGCACTTCTGTGCTGCCTGCCCACGAAATCGGGCTCGACGTTGTACGAAAGCAACATGTAGTTCCATGGCCCCGGCCACGTACCGTCGATGTCATGAGCAATGTCGAAGGGGCGCCCGTAGAGGCGAGTGACGTCCGTGGGCGCGTCGCCGAGCTGCACGCGATCCGTGAGCAGGCCCGCCGCGGGCCCAGCGACCGGGCGACCGAGGCCCAGAAGGCCAAGGGGAAGCTGACCGCTCGCGAGCGCATCGACCTGCTGCTGGACCCGGGCTCCTTCAACGAGGTGGAGCCGCTGCGCCGGCACCGCGCCACCGGGTTCGGCCTGGAGGCGAAGAAGCCCTACACCGACGGTGTGATCACCGGCTGGGGCACCGTCGAGGGCCGCACCGTCTTCGTCTACGCACACGACTTCCGGATCTTCGGCGGCGCGCTGGGCGAGGCCCACGCCACGAAGATCCACAAGATCATGGACAAGGCGATCGCCGCGGGCGCGCCCCTGGTGTCGCTGAACGACGGCGCGGGCGCCCGTATCCAGGAGGGCGTCTCGGCGCTCGCCGGCTACGGCGGCATCTTCCAGCGCAACACCCGCGCCTCCGGCGTCATCCCGCAGATTTCCGTGATGCTCGGCCCGTGCGCGGGCGGCGCGGCCTACAGCCCGGCCCTGACCGACTTCGTGTTCATGGTCCGCGAGACCTCGCAGATGTTCATCACCGGCCCGGACGTGGTCCAGGCGGTGACCGGCGAGAAGGTCACGCAGAACGGGCTGGGCGGCGCCGACGTGCACGCCGAGACGTCGGGTGTGGCGCACTTCGCCTACGACGACGAGGAGACCTGCCTCGAAGAGGTGCGCTTCCTCCTGTCGATGCTGCCGCAGAACAACCGCGAGAACCCGCCCGTCGCCGAGTCCGAGGACCCCGCCGACCGGCGCGGCGAGGCGCTGCTGGACCTCGTGCCCGCCGACGGCAACCGCCCGTACGACATGCGCAAGGTCATCGAGGAGCTCGTCGACGACGGCGAGTCCCTGGAGGTCCACGAGCGCTGGGCCACCAACATCCTGTGCACCCTGGCCCGCCTCGACGGCCAGGTCGTCGGCATCGTGGCCAACCAGCCGCAGTCGCTGGCCGGCGTGCTGGACATCGAGGCGTCCGAAAAGGCCGCCCGGTTCATCCAGATGTGCGATGCTTTCAATATCCCGATCGTCACACTGCTGGACGTCCCCGGCTTCCTGCCGGGCGTCGACCAGGAGCACGGCGGGATCATCCGGCACGGCGCCAAGCTGCTGTACGCGTACTGCAACGCCACCGTGCCGCGGATCTCGGTGATCCTGCGCAAGGCCTACGGCGGCGCGTACATCGTCATGGACTCCCAGTCCATCGGCGCGGACCTGACCTACGCCTGGCCGACCAACGAGATCGCGGTCATGGGCGCCGAGGGCGCGGCCAACGTGATCTTCCGCAAGCAGATCGCCGAGGCGGACGACCCCGAGGCCATGCGGGCGCGCATGGTCAAGGAGTACAAGTCCGAGCTGATGCACCCCTACTACGCCGCCGAGCGCGGCCTGGTCGACGACGTCATCGACCCGGTCGAGACCCGCCAGGTCCTCATCAGGTCCCTGGCGATGCTCGCCGCCAAGCACGCCGACCTGCCGTCCCGCAAGCACGGCAACCCGCCGCAGTGAGCCGCGGCACCCTCAGCAAGCCGCAGTAAGCCGCTAAGCCGCCGCAAGCCGCAGCAAGGCCCCAGTAATGGAGACGAAACCGGACATGAGCACTCCCACAGACGCCGTCGTTCGCGTGGAGAAGGGCCAGGCCGACGCGGAGGAGCTGGCCGCCGTCACCGCGGTCCTCCTCGCCCGCGCCGCCGCCACCAAGGACCGCGCGACCCTGCCCCGCCCCCGCCGCACCACTGCGGGCTGGCGCCGGCTGGAGCGCACGCCCGGCTTCCGGGCCCCGCACAGCTGGCAGGGCTGACTTCACGGCCGCCACGGCCGGAACGGCCTCCACGGCTACGCACGGAGCCC
>NZ_JBHVHQ010000690.1:0-4670 GCF_042800135.1 Streptomyces sp. NPDC057654
GCGGAGCCCAGTCCCCGGTCTCCGCGCGGCCGGCCGGCGGCCCCGACGCGTACGAGAGCGGGGCCGGGTGGCGCGGCTGGCGGCTGGAGCTGCGCGACGCGACGGGGGAGGGGTGCCGCGCCGTGCACCCCGTGGCGGTCCTCGCCGACCGGGGCCGTGCCCTGAAGCCCGGGGACATCCGGATGGAGTTCTACGACGTGCGGGAGCGCCGCTGGCGGCCCGTGCGGTTCGTACGGACCGACGCGGCGCAGAACGTCGGGGTCTTCGGCGGCGCGCCTGAAACGCCCGGCGCGTCCAGTGCGTCCGGCTTCCCCGGCTTCACCGTCCCCGCCGGGCGGACCGTCGTGGTGCCGGTGCGGCAGCGCTTCACGGGGACCGCGCCCGAGGGGCCGGTCACCGAGAGTGTCACCGCCGTGCGGCGGCGCTCCGGCGACGGCGCCTGGGTCGGCGGGTCCGGCGGGTCCGGCGACTACGCCTTCACCATCCGGCGGCCGGACGCGCACGGTGGGCGGCGGCTGCCGACGGAGGGCGCCCGCCGCTCCGACGGCCGCAGCCGCGAGGACGACACCAGGAGCCGCGCCCCCGCGCCGCCCGTCCTCGCCGACACGGGCCGGGGCGCCCCGCTCGTCGGGCTCGGCGTCGGCGCGGCCGTGCTCGTGCTCGGCGGCGGGGCGCTGCTGGCCGGGTCGCGGCGGGAGCGGCGCTGAGGTGCGAGGATCACGCCGTGGACTACCCAGTGGACTACCTGATGGACCAGGCGCCCGGCGCACCGGTCCGCTCCGGCATACCCGAGCACGGCCGCATCCCCAAGTACTACGCGGTGAAGGTCGAAGTCGCCGCCCTGCTCGATGAGTTGGGGGAGGACGGGCTGCTGCCGACCGAGCGTGATCTGGCGGTGCGGTTCGAGGTCTCGCGGGAGACGGTGCGTCAGGCGCTGCGCGAACTGCTGCTGGAGGGGCGGCTGCGGCGGCTGGGGCGCGGCACGGTCGTGGCCGGGCCCAAGCTGGAGCAGCCGCTGTCCCTCGCGAGCTACACGGAGGGCGTCCGGCGGCAGGGCCGCCGCCCCGGCCGCGGGCTGATCGGCCTGGAGCGCTCGCCCTGTTCGGCCGCGCTCGCCGCCGAACTCGGGCTCGAACGGGGCGAGCCCGTCTGGCACATGGAACGCGTGCTGCTCGCCGACGACGAACGGGTGGGGCTGGAGAGCACGTACGTGGCGGTGGAGCGCGTTCCGCACCTGGACACGGACTTCGAGCCCGACTCCTCCTTCTACGGCTATCTGCGCGACCGGCTCGGCATCCGCTTCGGCAGCGCGGACGAGCGGCTGGAGACGGTGCTCGCGACGCCGCGCGAGGCGCTGCTGATCGGGACGCCGCCCGCGCTGCCGATGCTGCTGATCCACCGGATGTCGAGGGACACGGAGGGGCTGCCGCTGGAGCGGGTGCGCTCGCTCTACCGCGGCGACCGCTTCTCCTTCACCGCGCGCCTGGAGGGCTCGGACCAGGAGGGGTGAGAGGGCGCAGGGCCTCGGCAAGGGGGCCGGGTCACTCCTCGCGCGGACGCCCGACCGGCAGCGAGCCGACCGGGCAGCCGGCCACCCCCGCCGTGTCGCGCGTGATCGCCTCGACGTTCTCGGCGGCCTTGCGGGGATCGGTCGTCCACAGCGTGTAGAAGTCGAACGGGCAGTCCGCCACGCCCACCGCCCCCTCCCCGGCGTCGTGCAGCGCCGAATAGCCGCGGTGCAGCAGCTTGTACAGGTGGTTCTGCGACTGGTCGTGGGCGCGCGCGTCGCGGATGGCGGAGACGGACAGCTGCGCGTACTGGACGCCGTACTCCTCCTCGCCGGTCTCGCCGAGGGTACGGCCGTCGAACCCGACGATCGAGGAGTGCCCGAAGTAGGAGTACACGCCGTCGAAGCCCGCGGCGTTGGCGACGGCGACGTAGCAGTTGTTCGCCCAGGCCATCGCCTTGGCCATCATGATCTGCTGGTCCTTGGCGGGGTACATATAGCCCTGGCAGCGCACGATCAGCTCGGCGCCCTTCATGGCGCAGTCCCGCCAGATCTCCGGGTAGTTGCCGTCGTCGCAGATGATCAGCGAGATCCGCAGCCCCTTGGGGCCCTCGGAGACGAAGGTGGAGTCGCCCGGGTACCAGTGCTCGACCGGGCACCACGGCACGATCTTGCGGTACTTCTGGACGATCTCGCCGCGGTCGTCGATGAGGACGAGGGTGTTGTACGGGGGCTTGCGGGGGTGGTCCTCGTGGCGCTCGCCCGTGAGCGAGAAGACGCCCCAGGTGCCCGCCTCACGACAGGCCGCGGCGAAGATGCCGGTCTCCTCGCCGGGCACGGTGGCGGCGGTGGCGTACATCTCGTCGGTGTCGTACATGATCCCCTGGGTCGAATACTCGGGGAACACCACGAGGTCCATGCCGGGCAGGCCGGTCTTCATGCCCGTCACCATGTCCGCGATCCGGCGGGCGTTGTCCAGCACCTCGGCCCGCGTGTGCAGGCGGGGCATCTTGTAGTTGACCACCGCGACGCCGACGGTGTCCGGGCTGGATGAGATGTCACCGTGTCGCATCGTTCTCCTCCTGCGGGGGTGAGGTCGTGCGTGCCCAAACGGTTCTGCGCCCCCAAGTCTCGCCCCCATCTGTGGTGAAAGTCACCAAAGGGGACAGCTTTCCCGCCCTTTCCCTCACCACCGGAATCACGGAAGGATAACGGGTCTAGGCCAAACTTCGCGGCCTGTTCACCGCGGCGCCGCCTTCCGGTCCGCCGCGGGCCACCCGATCAAAGGAGCGTTCCGGTCATGCGAGTCATAGTCGTCGGAGCCGGCGTGGTGGGGACCATGCACGCCTGGCAAGCGATAGAACGCGGCCACGAGGTCGTACACATCGAACGGGAAGCCGAGGCCAGAGGCGCCTCGGTGCGGAACTTCGGGCTGGTCTGGGTCAGCGGCCGGGCCGGCGGCGAGGAGCTGGACACCGCGCTGCGCGCCCGTGAGCTGTGGGAGGACATCGGCGAGCGCGTACCCGGCCTCGGCTTCCGCGCCAACGGCTCGCTCACCGTCCTCACCAGCCCGGCGGAGCTCGCCGTCGCCGAGGCCGCCGCCGCCCGCCCCGACGCCGCCGCCCGCGGCTACGCCCTCCTCGGCCCCGAGGAGACCCGCGCCGCCAACCCCGCCCTGCGCGGCAGCGCGATCCTGGGCGCCCTGCACTGCGAGCGCGACGCCGCCGTCGAGCCCCGCGTCGCACAGCGCGCCCTCAAGGACAAGCTCCTCGCATCCGGCCGTTACACCTTCCTCGGCGGCCGCGAGGTCCGCGAGGTCACCGGCGAGCGCGCCGTCCGCGACGACCACGGCGACGTGCACACCGCCGACGCCGTCGTGCTGTGCACGGGCGCCTGGCTCGGCGGCCTGGTCAAGGAGCTCGCCCCCGACCTGCCCGTACGGCGCGTACGGCTCCAGATGATGCAGACCGCCCCGCTCGGCGAGGCGCTGACCACCTCCGTCGCCGACGGCGACAGCTTCCGCTACTACCCGGCCTACGCGGGCGGCGCGCTCGACGCCATGGCCGCGGCGCAGCAGCAGCCGCCGGCCGCCGCCGCGCACCGGGCGCAGCTGCTGATGGTCCAGCGCGCCGACGGCGGGCTCACCATCGGCGACACCCACGAATACGACGCGCCGTTCAACTTCGACGTCGTCGAGGACCCGTACGAGCACCTGGCCGGGGTCGTCGAAGGGCTGCTCGGCCGCCCGCTGCCCGCGGTCCGCCGCCGCTGGGCCGGGGTGTACGCGCAGTGCACCGACACCGCGCGCGTCGTGCACCGGCAGCAGGTGCGCGACGGGGTCTGGCTGGTCACCGGGCCCGGCGGCCGAGGCATGACCTGCTCTCCGGCGATCGCCGAGCGCACCGCGAACGAACTGGGATGGTGAAGGAAACAATGACGACTCAGGACACCGCGCGCGACACCGCACAGAGCATTCAGCTCGTCGTGCTCGACATGGCCGGTACCACCGTCGCCGACGGCGGCCTCGTGGAGCAGGCGTTCGACGCCGCCGCCCGCAGCCTCGGCGTCGAGCCCGGCTCGGCCGACCACGCCGCGAAGCTCGACTACGTCCGCGCCACCATGGGCGAATCCAAGATCTCCGTCTTCCGTCACCTCTTCGGCGACGAGGAGCGGGCGCAGCGCGCCAACGCCGAATTCGAGTCCACCTACGGGAAGTTGGTGGCCGACGGCAGGTGCGCGCCGATCCCCGGCGCCCAGGAGGCCATCGAGCAGCTCAAGGCCGACGGCCGCAGGGTGGTGCTGACCACCGGGTTCGCCCGCGTCACGCAGGACGCCATCCTCGACGCGCTGGGCTGGCGGGACCTGGTCGAGCTGACCCTGTGCCCCGCCGACGCGGGCGGCCGCGGCCGCCCGTACCCGGACATGGTGCTCGCCGCGCTGCTGCGCACCGGGGGCGCCGACGGGGTGCGGCGGATCGCGGTCGCGGGTGACACCTCGTACGACATGATCGCCGGACGGCGCTCGGGCGCGGGCGTCGTCGCGGGCGTCCTCACCGGCGCGCACGGCGCGGACGCGCTGCGCGAGTCGGGCGCGACGCACGTCCTGGACTCCGTGGCCGAACTGCCGGAGCTGCTCACCCGCGTGGCGGGGGAGACCGAGAGCC
>NZ_JBHVHQ010000691.1:0-4668 GCF_042800135.1 Streptomyces sp. NPDC057654
GCCCAGTGGCCGTGCGACCCGTCGGAGTTCTGCGTCTACCACGACACGCAGGGCGGCGGGAGCCACCTGTCGCTGTCGGACGGCGTCTACGACCTCGGCGGCGTGGCCGGCAACCTCAATGACCACGTGTACTCGGTGAAGAACATCTCCGGCGGCAACTGGTGCCTGTACCGGGACGCCGGGTACGAGAACCAGATCCAGCTCATCCCGGACGGCGCAGCCATCGACCTCAACGCCGACATCGCCAACCAGGTCAGCTCGGTCCGGTCCTGCTGACCCCGCCCGGAGGTCATCCGGTGCGGCCATCCGGCATGTGACGCGCGCCCCCGCCCCTGAAGCGGGCGTCCCTCACGGGTCTTCGGGCCACACCAGGGGCGGGAGGCGGGCGGCGAGCCGCCGTTCCTCGGCGGTCAGCGGCACATCGGCGCGGACCCGCTCGGGGTGGCCCGGCGGCGGTCCGGGCAGAGGCGACGCAGGCAGCGGAGGCATGGGGCGTACGGAACGTACCGGCGGAGGCAGCTGGCCGGTCGCGTGCAGCGTGCCGAAGGCGACCAGCCCCTCCCACAGAGATCGCCACAGAGAATGCCACAGGGGACGCAGAAGCCGGCCGGCCACGCGGCATCTGATCGCTGCTCTGCTCCCTGCGTCGCGCATGGCCGCAGGGTGCCAGCGGCCGGTAGAGGCGCGATGGTGTCCGGGCAGGACGGCGGCGGAATCGGGTCGGCGCGCGTTACGCCGCCAGTCGCCGCCGCCGGGCGTGCTTCTTGTGCGCGGACTGGCGGGACACGCCGAGCGGTTCGGCGATGTCGCCCCAGGCCCAGCCCAGTTCGCGGGCCCGGTCCACCTGCCGGGCCTCCATGTCCTCGACGAGGCGGCGCAGCAGGCGCACGGCGGCCAGTCCCTCGTGGATCCCGCCGGATGCCGCGGCGGCCACGAGCCGGTTCACCTCTGCTTCGTCCACTCCGTCCACTTCTTCCACGGCCGTCAACCTAGGCTGACTACTCAGGGTCGTCAAGCACTCACGAGGCCACAACCGGAATGGGACTCACCGCCCCTGCGCCCCCTCACGCGTCGTTGTCGTTGTCGTTGTCGCTGTCGCTGTCGCTGTCGCTGTCGCTGTCGCTGTCGCTGTCGATGCCGAACTCGGCCAGTACCGCCTCGGTGTGCTCGCCCAGCGCCGGCACGGCGTCCATTCGCGCCTCCGTGTCGGTGAAGGTGATCGGCGGCAGGACGGCGTCGACGGGGCCGACCGGGGTCTTCACCGTGCGCCAGCGGTCGCGGGCCGCCAGCTGAGGGTGGTCGACCAGGCCGTGCACGGAGTTCAGCCGGGCGTTGCCGATGCCCGCGTCGTCGAGGGCCCGTACGAGCTCGGCGACGGTCAGCCGCCCCGTCACCTCGCCGATGAGCGCGTCCACGGCCGCGCGGTGGCGGCAGCGCGCGACGTTGGTGGCGTAGTCCGGATGCTCCGCCAGGTCGGGGCGGGCCAGCACCTCGGCGGCCAGGCTGCGCCACTGCCGGTCGTTCTGCACGCCGATCAGCACGTCCGTGCCGTCCGCCGTCGGGTACGCGTCGTAGGGGACGATCGCGGGGTGGCCCAGCGAGGCGCGCGGAGGCTGCTTGCCGGTGTGCAGGGTGGTGTAGAGCGGGTGCCCCATCCACTCGGCGATCGCGTCGAACATCGACACCTCCACGCACGCGCCGCCGCCGCCCCGCTCGCGGCGCAGCAGGGCCGCCAGGACCGCGGAGAAGGCGTAGAGGCCGGCCCCGATGTCGGCCACGGGAATGCCGGTCTTCACGGCCTCCCCCGCGGTGCCGGTCACCGAGGCGAGGCCCGTCTCCCCCTGTACGAGCAGGTCGTAGGCGCGCTTCGTGTGCAGCGGGCCGGTGCTGCCGTAGCCGGACATCTCGACCACCACGAGGTCGGGGTGGGCCGCGCGCAGGGCGGCCGAGCCGAAGCCCAGCCGGTCGGCGGCGCCGGGCGCGAGGTTCTGTACGAACACGTCGGCGTGCGGCAACAGGGCGGCCAGCGCCTCGCGGCCCCGCGCGCTCTTGAGGTCCAGGGCGACCGACTCCTTGCCCCGGTTGAGCCAGACGAAGTGCGAGGACATGCCGCGCACCGCCTCGTCGTAGCCGCGGGCGAAGTCGCCCCCGTCGGGCCGTTCGATCTTGATGACGCGGGCCCCGAGGTCGGCGAGATGGCGGGTGGCGATCGGGGCGGCCACCGCCTGCTCCAGGCTGACGATGGTGACGCCGTCAAGTGCGCGCATGGTTCCTCCAGAGGCGGGGCGAGGCGAGGGCGGTTCCGTACGAGCGGAGCGGTCGGTCGGTCGGTCGGTCGGTCGGTCGGTCGGTCGGTCGGTCGGTCGGTCGGTCGGTCGGTCGGTCGGTCGGTCGGAGCGAAACGGAGCGGAGCGGAACGGTCAATACGAGCGCGGCAGGCCCATCACGTGCTGCGCGACGTAGTTGAGCACCATCTCCTGGCTGACCGGCGCCAGCCGTAGCAGCCGGGACTCCCGGAAATAGCGCTCCACGTGGTACTCCCGCGCATACCCCATGCCCCCGAGCGTCTGCACCGCCCGGTCCGCCGCCTGGAAACCGGCGTCCGCGCAGAGCCACTTGGCCATGTTCGCCTCGCGTCCGCAGGACAGCCCCCGGTCGTACCGCCAGGCCGCCTGACGGGCCATCAGCCGGGCGGCGTCCAGCCGGGTGAGGGCCTCGGCCAGCGGGAAGGCGATGCCCTGGTTCTGTCCGATGGGGCGGTCGAAGACGACGCGGTCCTTCGCGTAGCGGGTCGCCGCGTCCAGGGCGGCCCGGCCGAGTCCCAGCGCCTCGTGGGCGAGCAGGATGCGCTCCGGGTTGAGGCCGTCCAGCAGACAGCGGAATCCGTCGCCCTCCTCGCCGATCCGGGCGGACGCGGGCACCCGGAGGCCGTCGATGAGGATCTCGTTGGAGGCGACCGCGTTGCGGCCCATCTTAGGGATGGGCCGGATGTCCATGGCGCCGCGGTCGACGTCGGCGAGGAAGACCGAGAGTCCGTCCGTCGGCCGGGCCGCCTCGTCGCGCGGGGTCGTACGGGCGAGCAGGATCATCTTCTGCGCGTCCCCGGCCTTGGTGATCCATATCTTGCGGCCGTGGATCACGTAGTCCTCGCCGTCGCGCCGGGCGACGGTGGAGACGCGGGTGGTGTCGGTCCCGGCGTCGGGTTCGGTGACGGCGAAGCACACGTGCAGCTCGCCGGTCGCGGCGTGCGGCAGCACCGCGCGGCGCAGTTCCTCGCCGCCGTGCCGGGCGAGGACGTTGAGTCCGAAGATCGTCAGGTGCATGGTGCTGCACCCGTTCATCCCGGCGCCGGACGCCGCCACCTCCTCCAGCAGCAGCGCCGCGTCCAGCACGCCGAGCCCGCCGCCGCCGTACTCCTCGGGAACGGCGATGCCGAGCCAGCCGGCCGCGGCGAAGGCGTCGTAGAACTTCCAGGGGAATTCGCCGCGTTCGTCGCGTTCGGCCCAGTACTCGGGCGGGAAGCTCCGGGCCAGGTCGCGGACGCCGGCCTGAATGTCCCGCTGCTGCTCGGTGAGTTCGAAATCCATCTGCCGCTCCGTTCGCTCCCGGCGCTCCCGACGTTCCCGGTGTTCCTATATAAGAACGCGAGTTCGTAAGTAGGGACGAAACTAGGTACGGGTGTGACCCCTGTCAAGGGATGGGGCAGCCCTGCACGGGCTGCGACAATGACCGGCGACGACGGCGGCCGGGCAGCGGCGCGAACGAGCACGGAGGCGACGTGGCAGGTCACGACGGAGACGGGAACGCACCGGAGGCGCAGGGAACGGGCCTCCGGGCGGCGACGCCCAAGGAGCACCGGACGGTCACGCGCGTCACGACCATCCTGGAGACCGCCGCCTCCGCCCCCGACGGCATCCGACTGGCCGCGCTCTGCGCCGTGCTGGACGCCCCGAAGTCCTCCGTGCACGGCCTCGTGCAGGGGCTCGTGGCCACCGGCTATCTCGTCGAGCGGGACAGCGGGTACGTGCTCGGCCCTGCCGCCGGGGCCCTGCTCGGGGCGGCGGTCCGGCCCGCTCCGGCCGACCTCGCCGGCCCGGCGATGGAGCGGCTGCTGCGGGAGTTCGACGAGACGGTGATGCTCGGCGAGCCCGTCGGCGACTCGATCGTCTACGTCCAGGTCCTGGAGTCCACTCAGGTTATCCGCTACTCCGCCCCCCTGCGCACCCGCCGCCCGCTGTACCCGACCAGCACCGGAAAGGTGGCCCTGGCCCACCGCGACACGGCGCGCCGCAACGCCTATCTGCGGGCCCGCCTGCCGGACGAGCGCGAACGCGCGCGGGTCCGCGAGGAGTTGGCGGCCGTCGCCGCCGAGGGCGTCGCCTTCAACCGCGGGGAGACCCTGCCCGACGTCAGCGCCACCGCGGCCGGGGTGTTCGCGGGCGACGGCCGGCTCGTCGCCTGCCTGGCGGTGGCGGGCCCCACTCCCCGTATCGCCGAGCGGCTCGACACGGTCGCCGACGCCGTACGCGCCGCCGCCGCGGAGCTCTCCGCCAAGCTCTCCCGGACGGGCGGCGCGCCGGCCTGACTTCGGTGCCGGCCCTCGCCGCCGGGGCGGCTGCCGGGACGTACGACCGCCTGGACGTACGGGGCCTCCGCAGAGGCCCCGTC
>NZ_JBHVHQ010000692.1:0-4667 GCF_042800135.1 Streptomyces sp. NPDC057654
GGACAGAAGTGCCTTCACACCGCCTTGCGACGCGTCCTCGGAGCTCGGCGAGAGGCCCGAGCGGCTGCCGACGGCAGGCCCCTCGGCAGCGCCCACTCATCCAGGCCCGGAGGCTCGGAGCGGGCGACCGTGAAGCGGGCGAGTGAGAAGTCCGCGCGCTGCTCTTGTGGATACCGATCATTGAAGTTCTCGACTCGGACCAGTTCCAGATGCTTCATGGTGCAGTGATCGCGTACCCACCTCACGGCGGCGTTGGCGGCGTCGTCCTGCCCTCGGCCGGTGAGGGAGATCAGGCCGATAGGGCTGGCATCCGGTTGGGTCTGTAGTCCAACGAGCCAGGTGCCGTCTGGTTGCTGCCGTGCGCCGTGGGCGAAGAAGACGCTGATGTCGCCCTGCCAGGCCGTCTCGGGGATCTCCAGCGGTGCGCGCATATCGAAGGGGACGTCGCGGGGCACGACCGTCATGACTGACTCGGCCTCGGCTCGCATCATCTCGGGCAGCACGCTGGTGTAGGTATCGGAGGTGACCTGGCGTGAGGAGTGACCCAGCTTCTCCTGGACGACCTTGATGTCGTGGCCGGCGAGCAGGGACAAGGTGGCGGCGAGGTGACGGAGGTCGTGGAGGCGAACCGGAGGAAGGCCGGATAGCTTCACCAGGCGCGCGAAGCGCCGGGATATCCAGTCCGGGTGCAGCTCTTCGCCGTTCTCGTGCGTCCACACCCGGCCGCTCTCGACGTAGGCACCGCCCCACTCCCGGCGTTTCCGCGCCTGCTTCGTGCGGAAGGCGGCCAGGTTGTCGCCGGACTCCAGGCTCAGCCACAGGGTGCGGACGCTGTCGGCCTTCGGCGCTTCGCCGTACAGCTTGTAGGCGACTTCCACGATCTGCTGGGAGATCCGTAGCCACAGAGCGTCCAGGCTGACCTCGGTCCAGGGCAGCGCGGCCATCTCGCCGCGGCGGGGGCCGAGGAAGATGAAGCTGTGCCATAGCTCGTAGAGCCAGTCGTCTTTGGTGAAGTCGAGGAACTGGCCGGTGAGTTCCGGAGTCCAGACCATGACCGGGCCGGGCTTTTCCCCGGTGCGCTTCCAGTGCTCGACGCGCTCGGGGGTCCAGACGAGTGGCTTCGGCCGGGTGACCGGTGGCAGCTCGACGAGCTGTGCCCAGTTCTTGGAGAAGGCTTGCTCGCGTTTGATTCCCCAGGAGAGGGCTGAGCTGAGGGTGTCGTTGATGCGGTGCATGGTGGCAGCGGAGGTGATCTTCCGTAGCCCCTTCTTGCCCTCGCGGAGGGCGGCGTTCGCGTCGAGGAAGGCTTTGCGGGTAGCGCGGCGCTCCTCCCTCTTGGCGTAGCCCGCTGTCTTCACCCAGGCTCGGTGTGCGTCGTCCCGGTCCTTCTGGAGTTGATCGATACGAAGACGGTGGAGGATTCTCTCGGAGTTCTCCTTCTCGATCGCGTTGTACAGCTTGTCGAGGTGGCGGACTTTGAGGTCGCGTCGCTTGATGTGCCCGAGGTGAGGGATGAGGTATACGTCGAGGTGCTCCTCGTAGCCGCGGCGGGTGGTGCGGGCGAGGGACTTTTTCGCCTTGATCCAGCGGAGGAAGAAGTCGCCGCACGTTTCGTCGGACAGCACGTCAGTGCCCGCCATGGCGTCGTCGTAGATCTCCTTCGCCTTCTTCTTGGCGTCATCCAGCTTGGCGAAGCCGCCTCGGCGCACTCGCTCGCGGGCTCCCCCTTCACCGGGTTCGAGTTCGAAGTAGAACGCCCAGGTGCCGTGGCCCTTCCCTAGTTTGGGGCATGTTGTGCCGATGGATCCGATCTTGGGATTGCCCTCGGGGTCGAAGACCGGATTCCCCTCCTTGTCCTTCAGTGGCCCCTTGCACTGGCATCGGCGGTAGTAACTCGGCTCGAACATCCAGTCCCCTGCCGACTGACCGTGGAGGCCAGTCGTGATCATCTGTACGTCTCCGTACGCGTCTTGTGCTGTCTCTTTCGATCTTGCGGGGGTTGTATGACACTGCTGTACAGTCCTGTGAACGTTGGCGTGGGGGAGATTGCGACAACGGAATGACTGCTCAAGGAGACGCCGGGCAGCCTGCGGCGGTGGCCGGAGCGATGGGCTTGGAGGAGTTGCTGGCGCTGCCGGCGACGGTGAATGTGGTGACCGCCGCGCGGGCTCTGGGGATCGGCCGGGACAAGGCGTACGGGCTGCTCCGGGGCGGTGCGTTCCCGGTGCGGACCTTGCAACTGGGAGACACCGTGCGTGTGCCGACCGCCGGGCTGTGGAAGGTGCTCGGGGTGGAGGCGCCGTCGGTGCCCGAGGGGCGCCCCTGAAGGCATATGCCCTTGCGTGAGGTATTCGCTAGCTCTGCATCAATGTGACCTACCTTCGCTAAGGTGGCCGGTACAAGGGGGTCGGTCTAAGGCGAGGAGCTCACGTGCCACGGCTGTACGGGTTTGAGGATGCGGCGCATCGCCGCGTGCTTGAGGCGGAGGCGGCTGGGATTCGCCAGGCGATGAGCCGTCGCTTGGCGAAGCAGTTGTCCCCCCAGGTGGTGGAGTGGATGAACGCCGCCGGCTACCGGACGACGCTCGGGAACCTCTGGAGGCCCGTGGGGCTCGACGCGGTGCTGGACCATCCGGCGATCGCTGGGCTCGAAGAGGATGATCAGGGCGAACTGGTGGAGACCGGCGGGCCGCAGATCGTCACCCCGGCCGAGTTCAAGCAGCTTCGAGCGCAGAAAGAGGCCGCGAAGCCCGCCTCCCCACGAGCCGAGCAGCGCGACTACTTGCTCACGAGCGGCGGCCTGAGCGTGTGCGGTCTGTGCGGCAGTCTGTTCACGGCGTCGCCGTCGAACTCCGGTAGCCGGGGCTACCGGTGTGCGCCGAGCACAGCACAGCATCCCGGCGGGTGCGGCAAGGTGCGTATCAACGCCGATCTGGCCGAGATCTACGTCGCGGAGAACGTCCTGGCCGAGCTCGCCAAGCCGGAAGTCGCACGCCATTTGGAGGCGGTACACGACCGGGTCCTGGCCGAGTCAGCCGAGCTGCGCAAGCGGGCGAAGGGCGATCGCGCGCGACAGAGTGAACTGGGTAAGGAGTACGCCAGTACGCAGATGTCGGGTGCCGCGTTCCGCTCGGCCGACAGGGAGCTGTCGAAGCGCATCCGGGAGGCCGAGGTCGAGGCACGGCGCTTGGAGCAGGTGAAGCAAGCGCCCCTGGGGGGTGTGCGTGATCTGGTGCACTGGTGGAAGCACGCCCCCCTGGCCTCGAAGAAGGGCGTGCTGGTGCTCATGCTGGAGCAGATCGCCTTTTACCCGGCCGCGTCGCGGGGATCGCGAACGGTGGACAGCAACCGTGTCGCACTGACCTGGCGCACCTGGGCGACGGCGCCGGGCGCAGCGGATGCGGAACGCACCGAAGCGTGACGTACGGGCTCATTCGGGAAGCTGCCCGTTGGGCGGGCCGGTAACGGTGACTCGGAGCTGGGCAAGGGAGCGGGACCGCCAGGAGGAGCGCCACTTGGGTTCCTCATGAGGGCTGGCGAGAGCCAGGTGAGGGAAGCGCCGCATGAGGGTGCTGATGGCGGTCTGGATCTGGAGGCGTGCCAGCGGGGCACCCAGGCAGTAGTGCACTCCGTGCCCAAGGGCCAGGTGCGCGTTGTCCGCGCGGTGGATGTCGAAGCGGTCCGGCTGGGGATACCGGTCCGGGTCCCGGTGCGCGGAGGCGAGACAGAGCAGCACGGTGTCGCCGGCGGGGATCGCGGTTCCGGCGATGTTGATCTCCTCGGTGGCGAAGCGACGGATGGCCATCTGGTTGGGGTGCGCGTACCGAAGGAGTTCCTCGACCGCGCCGGGTAGCAGCGTGTCATCAGCGCGGAGTTCGGCGAACTGTTCCGGATGCTCTAGCAGGGTCAGCAGACCGGCGCTGATGACGTGTTGGACGTTCTCGACACCCGCTATCAAGATCAAGAACGCCAGCGAGACGAGTTCGTTCGTGTTGAGCTGATCGCCTTCGTCGTGGGCGGCGATCAGGGCGGAGAGCAGATCTTCGCCGGGATGCACCCGGCGTGTGGCGATGAGGTCGAGGAGGAAGCGGTGGATGCTGTCCACGGCCTCGGCGACCTGTTCTGGGCGCTCGGGGGCGACCATGTCGGTGACCCAGCCGGAGAAAGGTCGCCGGTTCGGCTCTGGTACGTCGAACAGGTCGGCGATGACGGTCAGCGGCAAGGGGGTGGCGAAGTCGGCGACGAGGTCGGGACGGTCCTTGTCAGCTAAGCCGTCGGCCAGACGGTCGGCTTCGGTCTGCACGCGCTCACGCAGGTCTTCGACGCGCCGCGGGGTGAATCCCTTGGAGACCAGGCGCCGTAGGCGTAGGTGGTCGGCTGGGTCGATGTTGAGCAGGTTGGCGTCCAGGGCCGGAGGCAGGGAGAAGCCTTTGTAACCCACGCCGGAATGCCGGTTGTTCACCGACAGCCTGCCTTCGCTGAGCTCGGCGTACACATCGGACCAGCGGGTCACGATCCAGACGGGAGCGCCGTCCGGGAGCGAGATCCGGTGAACGGGGCCGGCTGCGCGCAGTGAAGTTTCCCCGTGATCGTGGACACAGTTGCGTTAGGCAGCGAGGCTCTGGTCCTGCTGATAGCGCAGGCGCGTCTCGTGAGGGGTGAGATATC
>NZ_JBHVHQ010000693.1:0-2450 GCF_042800135.1 Streptomyces sp. NPDC057654
CCCCTTCTCGTCCCCGCCCCCTTCCGCTCCCCCTTCGCCGTCCTTTATATGTTCCCCGCCGTCCCGCCCCGTCCGCGGCGGCGCCGGCCAGAAGCAGGGCGCCAAACCCCTGGAGGTAGTGATGACAGCAGTCCCCCGAGCGCCCGGCCGGCCAACCCGGCGCGGTGTGCTGCGCGCCGGCGGCGTCGGCGCCCTCGCGGCGGCGGCCGGCGGCGCCCTGTCCGGCTGCGCGGCGGACACCGCCAGCGGGGTCGGCGCCGACGGCCGCGTCACGATCCAGATGTGGCACGGGCAGAACGACACCGCCGCCAAGGTCATGAAGAACCTGGCCGCCGAGTTCGAGCGGGCCCACCCCAAGATCCGGGTGGACATGGGCGGCGGCGTGCTGGCCGACACCATGCTCCAGAAGGTGACCGCCGCGCTCGCCTCCGGCTCCTACCCCGACATCGCCTACATCTTCGGCTCCGACCTCGCGAACGTGGCCCGCAGCCCGCAGGTGGTCGACCTGACCGAGAAGGTGCACCGGGGCCCGATGCCGTGGCGCAACTTCCACGCGCCGGCCCGCGAGGCCGTCACCGTCAACGGCAAGGTCCGCGCGCTGCCCGCCCTCCTCGACGCCATGGCCGTGATCTGCAACAAGAAGGTGTTCGCCGACGCCGGGGTCGACCTGCCCAAGCCGGGCTGGACCTGGGACGAGTTCACCGACATCGCCCGCCGCCTCACCAGCCCGGCCAAGGGGCGGTTCGGCACCGGCTGGCCCGGCACCGGCGACGAGGACACGGTGTGGCGGCTGTGGCCGATGGTGTGGGACCTGGGCGGCGACGTCATCGCCGAGGACGGGAAGAGCATCGGCTTCGAGAAGGCGGGCCCCCGCGCCCTGGAGGTACTCAAGAGACTGGCGGACGACAAAAGCGTCTACATCGACCCCAAGCCCGGCAGCGAGCAGCTGGACCAGGTCTTCCTCTCCGACCGGATGGGCATGTCGCTGTCCGCTCCCTGGGCGCTTCCGGACATCGTGCAGGCGAAGCTCGACTACCACGTCGTGCCGATGCCCACCTTCAGCCGCCGCCCCGTGACCATCTCCGGGCCCGACACCTGGGTGCTGTTCGACAACGGCGAGGCCCGCGCGAAGGCCGCGTACGAATTCGCGAGCTGGCTGACCCAGCCCACCCAGGACAGCCGCTGGGACATCGAGGCGGGCAGCCTGCCGCTGAGCCGCCGCAGCGAGGACCGCCCGGCCTGGCGCGAGCACGCCGCCCGTACGCCCGGCATGTCCGTGTTCACCGAGGCGGTCACCTCGGCGCGGGTACGCCCCGTGCACCCGGCCTACCCGCGCCTCTCGCGCTCCCTGGGGCAGGCCATCATCGCCGTGCTGCTCGGCCGCAAGAGCCCCGCCGCCGCGGTGCGCTCCTGCGCCGAGGAGTCCAACGCCGCCCTGCTCATACCGCGCTGAGGACCCGACATGCCGCAACTTCCCGCACCTCTGACCCTGCCGCGGAAACAGCCGGAGCCGCGTGCCCTGCGCCGCCGGCGCCGCAAGGAGTCGGCCACGGCCTGGGCGTTCATCTCGCCCGCCGTGATCGTCATCCTCGGTCTGAGCGTCCTGCCGGTCATCTGGTCGCTGCTGCTGTCCTTCCAGGCCAATGACCTCGTCACCCCGAGCCGCTGGGTGGGCCTGGAGAACTACCACGCGCTCAGCCAGGACCCGAACTTCCACCAGGCCGTGCGGAACACCCTGCTCTACACGGTGCTGTACGTACCCCTGAGCATCGTCATCGGGCTCGCCCTGGCCCTCGCGCTCAACCGGCGCATCCGCTTCGTCGGGCTCTACCGGACGCTGTTCTTCGTCCCGTTCGTCATCTCCGCCACCGCGCAGGGCGTGCTGTTCTCCTTCATCCTCGACCCGCAGTTCGGCGCGGCCAACTCCGTCCTGAACCATCTGGGCATCTCCCCACAGGGCTTCCTCACCGACCCCTCGCAGGCGCTGCTCGTCCTGGTCGCCATCACCCTGTGGAGCGGTACGGGCCTGTGCACCGTCATCTACCTGGCGGCGCTTCAGGACGTCCAGCCGTCGCTGGTCGAGGCCGCGCGCCTGGACGGCGCGGGCCGGCTCCAGATCCTGCGCCATGTGACGCTGCCCTCGCTGGCTCCGGTGAGCGTGTTCCTCCTGCTGTGGCAGACCATCCAGTCCCTCCAGGTCTTCGACCTCGTCTACGTGACCACCAAGGGCGGGCCCCTCGGTTCGACCACCGTGATCGTCTACTTCATCTGGGAGCAGGCCTTCAAGGAGTTCACCGCCGGGTACGGAGCCGCCGCCGCCTACGTCCTCGCCGTCGCGCTGATCATCGTGGGCGTCGTGATGCGCGTGGTCCGCCGCGAGCGCACAGCCGGGGCAGACCAGACGGGGCGGCATGCCGACCGCCCAGTCGCCCGTACAGGAGCGGCAGTGC
>NZ_JBHVHQ010000693.1:2460-4666 GCF_042800135.1 Streptomyces sp. NPDC057654
CGACCGAGTCACGGGTCACCTCCCGTCCGAGCGCCCTGCCGACCGAACGGCGCCGCTTCCGGCTCCCGTTCAGCGGCTGGCACCTGGTGCTCGCGCCGCTGGGCCTGCTGTTCGCGCTGCCGCTGATCTGGCTGCTGCTGAGCTCGTTCATGAGCGACGCCGAGATCAACCGCTTCCCGCCGGCGCTCTGGCCCTCGAAGATCGACTTCGGCGGGTACCACTACGTCCTCGGCAACGCCAAGTTCGTGCGCTGGCTGCTGAACTCGGCGATCGTCTCCGCGGTCGCCGTCACCTCCAACCTGGTGTTCGGCGTGCTCGGCGGCTACGCGTTCGCCCGGATGCGGTTCGCCGGCTCGCGGTTCCTGCTCGTCCTGATGATGGCGACCATGGCCATCCCGTTCCAGCTCACGATGATCCCCACCTTCCTGGTCATGAAGAAGCTCGGGCTCATCGACACGCTCGGCGCGCTGATCGTGCCCGCTCTCGTCACGCCGTTCGCGGTGTTCCTGCTGCGGCAGTTCTTCCTGTCGCTGCCCCGGGAACTGGAGGAGGCCGCTTGGATCGACGGCTGCTCCCGGCTGCGCGTCATCTACTCCATCATCCTGCCGCTGGCGCGGCCCGCGCTCTCCACCGTCGCGGTGCTGACCTTCCTGTCCACGTGGAACGACCTCACCTGGCCGCTGATCGCCATCAACCACGACACGCAGTACACCCTGCAACTGGGCCTGACCACCTTCCAAGGACAGCACCACACCAAGTGGTCCGCGGTGATGGCGGGCAACGTCCTGACGATCCTTCCGGTGCTCGTCGCGTTCCTCTTCGCGCAGAAGGCCTTCATCCGCTCGGTCGCCTCCAGCGGCCTCAAGGGCTGACCGCCCGCCCAGGCCGCCTGGGACGAAGCCCTCGCCCACCTCTCTCCCTTCTCTCCCATCGGAGCACACACCTCATGACCACCCAACCCAAGATCGCTTTCATCGGCGCCGGCAGCGTCGTCTTCACCCAGGGGCTGCTCGCCGACCTCTTCGCCTTCCCGGAGCTGCGCGACGCGCACATCGCCCTGCACGACATCGACGCCGAACGGCTGGCCACCGCCGAGGCCGCGGCCCGCTACATCGCGCGCGAGCTCAACGCCGACGCGAACATCACCGCCCACGCCGACCGCCGCGAGTCCCTGGCCGGCGCGGACTTCGTCATCAACATCGTGCAGATCGGCATGGGCGAGTCCACCCGTACCGACTTCGACATACCCGCCCGCTACGGGCTGCGCCAGACCATCGGCGACACCCTCGGCGTCGGCGGCGTCTTCCGCGCCCTGCGCACCTTCCCCTTCCTCAAGCAGCTCGGCGAGGACATCACGGAGCTGTGCCCCGACGCGTGGCTGCTCAACTACACCAACCCCATGGCCATGAACATCCAGTACCTCACCGAGGCCACCGGGCTGACCAAGGTCGTCGGCCTGTGCCACTCGGTGTACTGGACCATGCACGACCTGGCCGAGCTCGTGGACGTCCCCTTCGACGAGATCACCTACCGGGCCGCGGGCGTCAACCACCAGGCCTGGGTGCTGCGCTTCGAGCACAACGGCACGGACCTCTACCCCCGCCTCGACGAACTCATCGCCAAGGACGAGCAACTGCGGCGCCGGGTGCGCGTCGACATGTACCGGCGGCTCGGCTACTACCCGACCGAGACCAGCGAGCACTCCTCGGAGTACGTGCCCTGGTACCTGCACCACGACAGCGAGATCGACCGGCTGCGCCTGCCGATCGGCGCGTACGTCGGCATCGTCGACGAGAACGTCGCCGAGTACGAGCACACCCGCGACGCGCTCGCGGCCGGCGAGGCGCTCACCGTCGAAGGCACCATGGAGTACGCCCCGCAGGTCATCCACAGCATCGTCACCGGCACCCCGCGGACGATCTACGGGAACGTCCCCAACCGCGGCCTGATCGACAACCTCCCGGCCCACGGCGTGGTCGAGGTGCCCTGCCTCGTCGACGCCACCGGCGTCCAGCCGACCCGCGCCGGCTCCCTGCCGCCGCAGCTGGCGGCCCTCAACCGCACCTACCTGAGCATGAACGACCTGGTCGTCCGCGCCGCCGTCGACAACGAGCCGCTGCACATCCGGCACGCCGCCATGACCGACCCGGCCACCGCCGCCACGCTGACCGTGGACCAGATCTGGCGGCTCTGCGACGACATGGTC
>NZ_JBHVHQ010000694.1:0-4665 GCF_042800135.1 Streptomyces sp. NPDC057654
CCCTTGGGCCGTGCTCCGGTACGACGCCTCTCTCCAGTGGGCCGTCACCCTGCTGATCATCGTCATCGCGGTCATCACCGTCCGGCCGGTGGGCGTCAGCGGCCGCGGCCTGGCCGTGGCCGGCCTGCTGGTGGTCAACTCCGTGGCCCTGCTGATCAGGCACCTGCCGCACGCCTTCCCGCGCCGGGCCGCGCTGCTCTGGCTGACCGCCGGTGTGGTGGCGTCCGCCGGCCTGATGGAGGCGAGCAACAGCGGTTCCGGCTACCTCTTCGCCTACTTCCTCGTCGGCCACGCCGGCTACCGCCTCGCCCTCAAGCCGGCCCTGGCGGTCGCGGCCCTGTCCAGTCTGCTGTGCGGCGCCGTCTTCTATTTCTACGTCGGCCCCGATCACCAGGTGCTGACCTGGACCTTCGGCCTCAGCACCGGCGTCCCGGTGGCGGCCGGAATCCTGGGCCGCAACAGGCAACAGGCCGTGGAGGCGAGGCTCCAGGCCGCCGAGTCCGCCGAGCGGGCCGCGCGGGCCGAGGCGCGAACGGCCGTGCTCACCGAACGCGGCCGCATCGCCCGCGACGTCCACGATGTGCTGGCGCACTCGCTGGCCGGGATCAACATGCACCTGGAGCTGGCGGACGCCCTGATCGACACCGGCGACCTGGAGAAGGTCCGCGCGGCGCACAACACGGCGCAGAGCCTGGTCAGAGAGAGCCTGAAGCAGGCCCAGTGGACCGTGCACGCGCTGCGCGAGGACTCCCTTCCGCTGCTGGAGAGCCTGACCGCCATGATCGAGTCGTCCGGCCACCGCGAGGCGCTCACCGTCACCGGGGCCGTCCGGGAGCTGCCGGCGCAGGTCACCCAGAACGTGCTGCGCATCGCGCAGGAGGCGCTGACCAACGCGGCCCGGCACGCTCCCGGGGCCGAGGTCGCGGTGGAGCTGACGTTCGACACCGCCTCGGCCGGCCTTGCCGTCCGCAACGGGCCCGCGACCGGTGCGGCGACCGCGGGTGTCGGCAGCGGCATGGGGCTGATAGGAATGCGCGAACGCGTCGCCCTGCTGGGCGGCACTCTCACCGCGGGTCCGCTCACCGAGGGGCCGGACCGGGGCGGCTGGCAGGTGGAGGCAGTGATCCGAGGATGACGACGAACGAACCGGCGCAGGAGCCACGGAACCCGCAGGACCCGCCGGACCCGTCGACTGGGCGCCCGCTGAAGGTGATCGTCGCCGACGACCAGGCCACCGTCCGCGAGCCGTTGGCCGCGGTGCTCGACATGACCGAGGACATCGACGTCGTCGCCGCCGCCGCGGACGGCGCCGAGGTGCTCGCCGCCGTGGCCGCCACACTGGTCGACGTCGTCCTGATGGACCTGCGCATGCCGGTCATGGACGGCACCGAGGCCACCCGCCGGCTGAGCGAGGACCACCCGGGAACGGCCGTGGTCGTGCTGACCACCTTCGCCGACGACGACTCGATCCTGGCCGCCCTGAACGCCGGCGCCCGCGGCTATCTGACGAAGAACGCGGGGCGCCAGGACATCGTCCGCGCGATCCGGGCCGCCGCCGCGGGACAGTCCGTCCTCGACCACCAGGTGCAGAACCGTCTCCTGGCCACCGTCCGCACCCGCACGCCGGTCGACGCGCAGCCGCTCCCCGCGGACCTCACCCGCCGCGAACGCGAGGTGCTCACCCTCATCGGCCAGGGCCTGCCCAACCAGGCCATCGCCGAGAAACTCTTCATCAGCGAGGCCACGGTCAAGACCCACATCAACAACCTGTTCGCCAAAGCCGGCATCCAGGACCGCGCCGACGCCGTCCGCCGCGCCATCGCGGCCGGCCTGGCATGACCGGGAGCCCCTTCGCGGCCGTCGGCGTCAGGCGCCGGGGCGTGTGTGCGGCTCCTGCGGCACGGCCAGGCGGACCGGAGGGGTCATATCGCGTACGTGCTCCCGGTGCCAGCAGGCTCCGGTCTCCCGGAGCTCTCGCCAGGTCGTGAACCGGTACTGGAACAAGCGGGCGCGGACGTATGCCGGGCGGCGGTCCGGGAACGGGTTGTGGCGGAGCAGGCGGAGCGTGTCGCGGTCGTCGAGCAGCAGCCGCTCGATGAAGCCGTCGAACCACGAGCCGCCGTACGCCGGATTGAGCGGCACGAACCAGAGCATCCAGTCGAGCCGCAGGTGCAAGGGGGCGAACTGGCGCGGCCAGCGCCCCGGCTCGCCCGGCTTGCCGTAGAAGCCGTACTCCCGCCACACCGTCCCCTCCGTGATCTCCGTGTCCCGCGTGCCCTCGATCACCACCTCTCGTCGCGTGCGGCTGACGCTGCCGAACGCGCCGTAGGAGTTCACGAGGCGCAGCGGTTCGAAGGAGGTGTTCATGCGCTGACGGCGCGTGAGGAGATTGCGGGCGGGGCGGTAACTCAGCACCAGGACGAGGACGGTGACGGTCAGTACGACGGCTTCGAACCAGACCGGGGGAGAGGCGAAGCGCGGTGCGTCGGGGAGGGAGAAGAGGCCGGCGTCCACGGTGCTCGCGGCCAGGAGGATCGTCAGCCAGTTCAGCCAGGCGAAGTTGCCGGACGCCACCAGCCACAGCTGGGTGAAGATGACCGCGAGCCCCGCCCAGGTCGCCACCGGCTGCGGCGCGAACAGGCCGAAGGGGACCACGAGTTGGGCTACGTGGTTGGCCGCCGTCTCCACTCGGTGCGCGGGGCGCGGCAGGCGGTGGAAGAACCAGCTCAGCGGGCCCGGCATCGGCTGTGTCTCGTGGTGGTAGTCCAGGCACGTCAGCTTCCGCCAGCAGCGGTCGCCGCGCATCTTGATCAGGCCCGCGCCGAACTCGACGCGGAACAGCAGCCAGCGCAGCAGCCAGAGCACCAGCACCGGCGGCCCGGTGCGCGCGTTGCCGAGGAAGACGGCCAGGAACCCCGCCTCCAGCAGCAGGGACTCCCAGCCGAACCCGTACCAGATCTGTCCGACGTTGACGATCGACAGATACAGCGCCCACAGCGCCGCCCACATCGCCATCGACGCCCCCAGCGGCACCGCGTCGGCCGCCCCCGCCGCGACGGCCGCCGCCAGCAGCGCCCCCGCCCAGGCCCACGCGGCGAAGAACCGGTCCGAATAGTGCAGCTGGAAAGCGCTGGGGGACTCGCGGAACGGCACCCGCGCCACGTACTCCGGCACCGGCAGCATCCCCCGCTCGCCGATCAGCGCGCGGAACTGGCCGGCCGCCGCCAGGAAGGCGATCAGATAGACGGCGGCCAGACCCCGCTGGAAGACCAGCCGGGCGAGCCAGTAGTCGGACGAGGCGAACCACTCCATGGCCTCATCCGTACCACTCGCCGGAGGTCCGCGGTGCGGGCTCAGGCCGCCCGGCGCGTCGGGGAGTCGAAGGCCGCCTCGGCCGTCAGCAGGAACGACGCGTCCGCGCCCGCCGCGAGCTCCCGGGGCTCCGCGCCGCGCGTGAACAGCCGGGCCGGCCGCTCGCCGCCGATGGCCGCCCGCTCGCCCGCGACCCGCAGCCACGAGCCCTCGCGCAGCCCCAGCACCGGCACGTCGTTCTCCTCCAGGAACTCCGTCAGCCGCTCCTCGCGCGTCTCGCCCTTGTGCGTGCTCAGCGGGTCGGGGTCCAGGTAGTGCGGGTTGATCTGGAACGGGACCAGGCCGAGCGTCTCGAAGGACGGCGGCTGCACGATCGGCATGTCATTGGTGGTGCGCAGGGTCGGCGCCGCCATGTTCGTGCCCGCGCTCGCCCCCATGTACGGCAGCCCGCCCCGTACGGCCGTACGCAGCGCGTCCCGCAGCCCCGTCCGGTACAGCGCGCTCAGCAGCCGGAAGGAGTTGCCGCCGCCGACGAACACCGCGTCGGCGTCCGCGAGCGCGACGAGCGGGTCGCCGCTCTCGTGCACGCCGCGCACCGTGATGCCAGAGGGCTCCAGCGCGCCGCGCACCCGCGCCGTATACGCGTCGTGGTCGGCCAACGCGTAGGGCACGAAGGCGAGTCGGGCGCCGGAGGGCAGGAAGCCGGTGACGGTGTCCAGGGCGTGCGCCAGGTAACCCTGGCCGTGCTGGGTGGAGTTGGACAGCAGGAGAAGGTCCATGGGTGGTGCTCCTTTTCGATATCCGTTGTGCGTCACGTCAGTTCTGGGGGCGGCGGGCCGACCGCTGCGGGGGAGTCGTGAGCCGTTTCTCCAGCGTGTGCGCGGCCCGGCGCAGCACGTCGAGGCGGTCCTCGGGACCGTCGGGGAAGCGCTCCTCGGCGCCGCCCAGGCTGAGGCTGCCGTACGGTTCCCGGCCCAGGAACAGGGGGACGGCGAGGGTGGCCACCCCCGCGTCGTACTCGCCGACCGTCCAGGCGTGGCCCCGCGCCCGTACCTGCCGGAACTCCTCCTCCAGCCGGTTCGGGTCCGTCTGCGTACGTTCCGTGAACCGCGCCATGGGGCGGTCCCGGAACAGCCGGTGGCGCTGGTCGTCGGGGAGGAAGGCGTAGAACGACTTGCTGGTGGCCCCGGCGTGCGCCGGGTACAGCTCGCCGACCAGCGGGTAGTAGCGCAGCGGCCCGGACTCGCCCTCGACGGCCGCGACGCAGCGCATATGGAAGCTGTCCGGCACGCACAGCAGCACCGTGTCGCCGGTCTCGCGGCACAGTTCCTCCAGCACGGGCCGGGCCAGCAG
>NZ_JBHVHQ010000695.1:0-4663 GCF_042800135.1 Streptomyces sp. NPDC057654
CCCCCGTACAGGGTGCGGGCGCTTCAGCGCCCGAGCATGGCATCGGCGGCTGTGGCCGCCGTCCGCAGCGCCTTCTCGGGCGACTTGTCGCCGAGCAGCGCCGCCTGGATCTCGGGCGCCAGCATCCCCATCACCTCGCGGGACCTGTGCCACAGGGGACCGGCGTTCATGCTCGGCAGCGTCTTGGAGACCGCGGTCTGGAGGGGGTCGCCCGGGTACAGGTCCTTCGCGGAGCGGCGGGCCGGGAAGTACCCGGCCTCCTTCTCCAGGCCCGCCGCATGCTCCGGCCGGGCCACGAAGTCGATCCACTCGCCCGCGACCTTGGTGTTGCCGCCCTTGAGCAGGGACAGCGCGCCCACGGTCCCGTAACCGACCGAGGCGGCGTCCTTCAGCGGCGGCAGCACGGCCGTGTTCTTCCTGCCCCAGAAGGGCTCGACGTCGGCGGGGGTGTTCTGCCAGGTGCACGCGACCTTGCCGCGGGCGACGGGCGTCTGCTCCAGCTTCGGGGTGGTCGTGACGAGATCGCGGTCGGTGTAGCCGCCGGCCACGAGCTTCTTCAGATATGTGAGGGCCTTGACGCCCTCCGGGCCCGCGAACGCGGTCTTCTTGCCGTCCTTGCTGAAGACGTCGCCGCCCGCCTGCCACAGCAGCGGATAGAAGGTCAGGTTCAGGGTCTGCTGGGTGTCGCCGCTGTAGCTCGTCGCGTAGTAGCCCTTCTCCTTGAGCCGGGGCGCGAGCCGCGCGAGGTCCTCCCAGGTGTGCGGATACCGCTTCTCGCCGATCGCCGCGAACACCCGCTTGTCGCAGATCAGCGGATTGCCGCTGGTCAGCACGGGCGCGCCGAGGGTTTTGCCGTCCGCGGTGACCGACTTGAGGGCGAAGTCCGTGTAGTCCGCGCGGGCCGCCGGGGACATGTACTCCTCGGCGGGCACGATGTTGCGCCGGTACATCGGCAGTTGGTCGGGGACCAGATAGACGACGTCGGGGCCCTTCCCGGAGGCGATGGCGGTCGCGAGCGCGGTGTCGCGGTTGGCCCACGGGAAGGTCTCCACCTTCACCGTGATCCCGGCGTGCTGTTTCTCGAACTCCTTGACCAGTCCGTTCCAGTACGCCTTGTTCTTCGCCTCGTCGAAGATCACCGGGTAGGTCCACATCGTGATCGTGCGGCTGTCGCTCCCACGGCCCGAGCCGCAGCCGGCGAGCGCGGTGGCGGCCAGTGCGGCGGCGAGCGCCGCGGCGACGGCGGAGCGCCGTCTGCGGCGCCGGCCGGCCGGGGCCGGGGCTCGGGACGTGAGGGGCATGAGCAGTGCCTCCATAGGGAGCGATGGGCAGGGGTGAGCGCGCTACGGACTACGGGCGCGAGTGGGGCTTACGGGCATGGGGCGCCGGGCTCAGCTGACGGGCACCTGCTGGACGGTGCGGGTGTGCCGGGCCCGTTCGGCGGCGAAGGCCGCGAGGTGGCTGTTCAAGGACGCGTCCGTGCCGGAGCGGATCTTCTCCGGGTCGCCGCTCGCGAGCGCCTGAACGAACGCGGCGACGAGCGCGGTGTCGCCCCCGC
Source organism: Streptomyces sp. NPDC057654 (assembly GCF_042800135.1). Classification (NCBI taxonomy): domain Bacteria; kingdom Bacillati; phylum Actinomycetota; class Actinomycetes; order Kitasatosporales; family Streptomycetaceae; genus Streptomyces; species Streptomyces sp. NPDC057654. The sequence continues at coordinate 1,559 of NZ_JBHVHQ010000695.1, forward strand.
CGTGTCCGTCGGCCGCGTTCGAACCGGCCTCGCCGAGCTCGTGGACCGTGCTCTCGCCGGTGCGGAAGTCCTGCACGGTGACCCGCTCGCCGTCGCCGCTCATCCAGCCGTGCGAGCCGAAGATCCTGGTCTGCCGGTGCGTCTGCTCGGTGAAGGCCATCATCTGGAACGTCGCCGTGAGGGAGCCGGACAGCCGCATCGCGACGACCTGGTGGTCGACGACGTCGTTGTCGCCCGCGTACACGCACACGCCGTACGGGCCGGTGCGCAGCGCCTCCCGCAGCCCTTCCTCGTCCGTGGCCTCGGTGACGTGGGTGACCGGCCACACCGCGCCCTCGTCGCGCAGCGTCGGCATGTAGAGCTTGGGGGCGCTGTACGGGCAGTCGGGCTCGACGGGGCAGTCCAGACAGCGGTCCGCCGCACCGGCCGGCTTGTTCTCCGGGCGGAAGTGCTTGAGGCCGCCGAAGCTCGCGACCTCCTCGATTCTCGCGCCGAGCACGTAGCTCATCCAGTCCAGGTCGTGGCAGGACTTGGCGAGGATCATCGGGGAGGAGTCCGCTTCACTGTGCCAGGGACCGCGCACGAAACTGTGCGCGTAGTGCCACCAGCCGACCGGCTCCAGGTGCTCCATCGAGACGAGTTCTCCCAGCACCCCGGAGTCCACGACGCTCTTCACCAGGTCGGTGTACTCCGTGTACCGCAGGACGTGGCACACGGCGAACAGTACGCCCGCCTCGCGCACCCCCTCGACGAGCTTCCTGGTCTCGTCCTCGGTGGGCGCCAGGGGCTTCTCGGAGAGGATCGCGTACCCGGCCCGCGCCAGGGCCAGGACCGGCTCCACGTGGTCGCGGTCCTGGGTGGCGACGATGACCGCGTCGGCTATGCGGTTCTCGGCGAGGGGACGCCAGTCGTCGAACTCCAGGGGCGCGCCCGAGGCGGCGCGGGCGGACGGGCGCGGATCGGCCACCGCGACCAGTTCGGCCTGCTCGGGGTGGTCCTTGATCCACTCGGCGTAGGTGAGGCCGCGCTGGCCGGCGCCGACGACGGCGACCCGGACGGGGCGGTCGGTGATCGGGTGGTGCAGTGTCACGAAAGTTCCCAGTGGTGTCCGAGGGGCAGTTACGAGGGACAATTGTGCGCCTCACCAGGGGCGCGTCCAGGGGGAGGCAGGTCCCTCAGAAGGTGAGGTTGTCCTTGCTGTGGGAGACGCGCGCGCTCTCCTTCGGCATCGCCGCGCGGGCCGTGCCGTCCTCGACGCACGCGGTGTGCAGCAGATGACCGCCCCCGCCGAAGCCGGACTGCCGCAGATCCAGGGCCCCTCCGGCGAACGTGCAGCCGCTCGCGCGGTACCGGTTGGTCCCCTCGCCGATGCTCACGAGGGCCCGGCCGTCGGCGGCCCGCGCGTCCACGCCGGTGAGCTGCCAGGTCACGGTGCGGTCGCCGCCGCTGCGGGAGAGCAGCGCCGCGCCGCTGCCGCGCGCGCCGAGCCGGGCCCCGGACAGCCGCAGCAGTTGGTCCCCGGAGCCGGTCAACCGCACGGGCGCGTCGCGAAGTTCCCCGCCCTCGACGTGGACCTCGCTGTGCTGGTACGTGACCGGGTCGGCGCCTTCGGACGCGGTGAGGACGCAGTGGTCGAGCACCAGTGGCCCGGCGCCGTTGAAGCGCGCGCCGTCGACGCCCGTGAGCGTCGTCCGCTCCAGCGTCAGCGGGGCGTCGACCGAATCCTGGGTGATCTCGGCGTTCTTCGTGAAGGCGAACGCCGAATCGGCGACGGTGCTGGGCCGTTTGGACAGGGACGACGCCTGGGACACGATGAGCGGCCCGCTCGCGGTGCAGCCGCGCACCTGCACGCCGTCGGCGTTGACCCACAGCATCCCCGAGCCGTCGAGGGACTTCTTGCCGATGACGGTCATATCCTCCAATGTCAGGTCGGTGACCCTGACACGGGCCACGAACCACGAGCAGGAGTGGCGGCGCACCGTGATCCGCTTGGCCGCCCCGCCCCAGGCCGCGCCGGAGTTGGCGAAGGTCATCAGCCCGGAGTTGCCGGTGTAGACGAGATCGTGCTCGAACTGCCCGTGCGTGACGAAGGGCCCTTGGTCGTCGCCGTCGCCGTGGCAGTTGGTCACGTAGCAGTAGGCGGAGGCCGTGAAGTCGTTGAGGTGGCGGGCGTTGGAGGTGTGGCAGTCGGACACATGCCCGTAGAGGCAGTAGATCTGCTGCGTGAGGTAGCCGGCCCCGCCGTACGTGACCGACTTGGGATTGGCCAACGAGCACTGCTCGGTGCGGTAGTGGGTGCACCAGCGGCGCATCACCACCGGCCAGAAGGTGCCGGTGGCCTCGATGCCGGAGACGTCGCAGTGCACCGCGTACTCGTAGGCGACCGGGTGCGAGCCGGTGTACTCGTCGTCCCCCGCGCCCTCGAACACGAGGTCGCGGACGTGGCTGCGGGTCACCGGCTCGATCCGGGTCCAGGTCAGGGTGCGCCCCGCCGCCAGCTCCCAGCCGATCTGGTAGGCGACGCGGATATGGCCGCCGTCCACCACGTCGGTGACCTGGACGAGGCGCTGGACCTCCTTCTCGTACTTCCCCTTCACCGCGTTCACCTCGACGGCCCACCACTGGCCGACGGCGAACCCGGAGGAGTCGCCCACCTCGAAGAGGTCGCCGAGATCGGGCATCACGGAGCCGAGGGTGTGCCGGTGCACGGTGTCGGTGACCTTGCCGCGGAAGGAGAACACCGCCCCGAAGGGGTTGTCCCGCGTGTTCTTCTCGATGCCGGTCGTACGGACGTGATGGCCGCCGAAGTCCAGCTCGATGCCCGAGCGGGACCACAGGTGGCGTCTGCGGAACAGCAGGTCGGTATGGGCCTCGACGCGGTGTACGGCCGGGTCGGCGACCAGCGCGTCGAGGGCGTCGTCGGCGGGCGTACCGGCGTCGAAGTGGCCGAAGGTCCGCAGGTCGACGACGCCGTCGTGCAGTTGGAGCCAGCGGCCGCGGTCCGGCGCGGAGTCGGGCGCGATCACGGTCCCGCCGTTGTGGCCGGCGGCCGAGGACGCCGACCAGCGCACCGCCATGCCGCCGCCGTCGCCGGGCGCGCGGTAG
>NZ_JBHVHQ010000696.1:0-4660 GCF_042800135.1 Streptomyces sp. NPDC057654
CCCTGATCGGCCGTCGCCGGGGCGCTGCCGCGCCGGAACCGGGCACGAGCGGCGCCTGATCGGCCAGTCAGTCCGGCCCGGCCGCCGCGTCCCGGCGGCCGGCCCACGCCTGTGAGCCTCCGGCCGGCTCGTTCCCGTGAACGCCCGTCCGCGGGGTTCCGCCGCGAGACGCCGGTGATCGGCGCGCGACCGTAAGCCCCCGTCCGGACAACCGGCCCCGGCCGCGAACCCGCCGGACCCCGAGCCGTGGACCGCACCCGCCGGCCGTGAACCCGCCAAGTCCGAAGCCGAGGGCCGTCACCCGTCCGCGAACCCGCCAAGGTCCGAAGCCAAGGCCCGTCACCTGTCCGCGAGCCCGCCAAGTCCTGGGCCGTGGTTCGCCCCTGCCGTGAATCCCCGGCAGCCAAGGGCCGAAGGCCGAGAATCGACAGCGACGAACCGACGGCCGACAACCGGCGGCCCAGGGCCGCAAGGCCCGTGGTTCCTCAGTCCCGCGCCAGCCCGAACCGCGCCCGCAGTCCCGCCCGTTCGTCGGCCGCCACCGAGGCCGCGCCCGCCGTGACCATCTCGTAGACGGCGAGGATCTCCGCGCCCACCGTCGTCCAGTCGAAGCGGCGTACGTGACGGCTGCCGTGTTCGCTGAGCTCGGTGCGGCGCTTGGGGTCGCCGAGCAGGCGAACGGCCGCGGCGGCGAGCGCGTCGGCGTCCTCGTTGGCGAAGATCTCGCCGGCCGTGCCCTGGTCGAGGACCTGGACGAACGCGTCGAGGTCGCTGGCGAGCACCGGCGCGCCCGCCGACATCGCCTCGACCAGGATGATCCCGAAGGACTCACCGCCGGTGTTGGGGGCGACGTACACGTCGACGCTGCGCAGCAGGCGCGCCTTGTCCTCGTCGCTGACCATGCCGAGGAACTCGACGCGGGCGCGCATCTCCTCGGGCAGGCTCGCCACCGCTTCCTCCTCGTCGCCGCGCCCGGCGACCAGCAGCCTGGCCTCGGGGCGCTCCGCGAGGATCGCGGGGAGCGCGCGCATCAGGACCGGGAGTCCCTTGCGCGGCTCGTCGATGCGGCCGATGAAGCCGATGGTGGAGCCCTGCCACTCCTCCTTGGGCTCGGCGTCGGCGAAGAAGCCGACGTCCACGCCGTTGGGGATGACGACCGCGTCGCCGCCGAGGTGTTCGACCAGGGTGCGGCGCGCGTACTCGCTCACCGCGATGCGCGCGCTGATCTTCTCCAGCGCGGGCTGGAGGATCGGATACGCGGCGATCATGAAGCGGGAGCGCGGGTTGGAGGTGTGGAAGGTCGCCACGATCGGGCCCTGCGCCGCCCAGCAGGCGAGCAGGCCGACGGACGGCGTGCCGGGCTCATGGATGTGGATCACGTCGAAGGCGCCGTCGTGCAGCCAGCGGCGGACGCGCGCGGCCGACAGGAATCCGAAATTGAGCCGTGCGACCGAACCGTTGTAGGGCACCGGTACGGCACGTCCGGCGGAGACCACATACGGCGGCAGCGGTGTCTCGTCGTCCGCCGGGGCCAGTACGGACACCTCGTGGCCCAGCCGGATCAGGTGCTCGGCGAGGTCGCGGATGTGGAACTGGACGCCGCCGGGGACGTCCCACGAGTACGGGCAGACGATCCCGATCCTCAAGGCTTCTCCGTTCCGGAGCTGTCATCACAGTGGGGCTCAGGTCTGGAGCCGGCGTCGGGCCGGGGCCCGGAGTCGGCCCCGTCCGCCCGCGGTTCGAGGTCGGCGAGCCACAGGCGCTGGAGCATGTGCCAGTCCTCCGGGTGCTCGGCGATGCCCGAGGCGAACGCGTCGGCCAGCTGCTGGGTCATGGCGGCGGCCTGCTCGGTGCGGGTTCCGGTCTCCGGAACCTCAACCTCCGGGTGCACCCGGCCCTGCATGACCGGTGTCCCGTCGTACCAGAGCGTGACCGGCAGCAGCAGCGCGCCGGTCTGCCGCGCCAGCATGGCAGGGCCCGCGGGCATCCGCGCCGTCTCGCCGAAGAACTTCACCTCGACGCCGGAGGCCGACAGGTCCCGGTCGGCCACCAGGCAGACCAGGCCGCCCGCGCGCAGCCGCCGGGCCAGCGTGCCGAAGGCGCTGCCGCCGGTGTGCGGCAGGACCTCCATGCCCAGCCCCTCGCGGTAGGCGACGAACCGGTCGTACAGCGTCTCGGGCTTGAGCCGCTCGGCGACCGTCGTGAACGGCACGCCCAGCTTGGTGGTGACCCAGGCCCCCGCGAGGTCCCAGTTGCCCAGGTGCGGCAGGGCGAGGATGACGCCGCGACCGCTGGCCAGGCCGTTCTCCAGGTGGTGCACGTCCTGCGGGGCGAAGCCGCCGCGGATGCGGTCCTTGCTCCAGGCCGGCAGCCGGAAGGACTCCATCCAGTAGCGCAGGTACGAGCGCATGCCCGCCCGCGACAGTTCGGCGAGGCGCGCCGGGGTGGCGTCGGGGACGACGCGCGCGAGGTTCGACTCCAGGCGCAGGACGCTCTTGCCGCGCCGCTTCCAGGCGGTGTCGGCGATCCGCTGCCCGAGCCGTACGGCCACGGGTTCGGGCAGCTTCTTCACGGTGCTCCAGCCGAGCCCGTACAACGCGTCGGTCAGCTGGTCCTTCATGCGGCGTCGCCGCCCTGGGCCAGGGTCTCGGCGTCCGCCTCGGCGGCCTCGCGGCGTACGGTCACCACCCGCTGCACCAGCGTGACGAGGCTGCCGGCGGCCACGGCCCACAGGGCGATCGGCAGCAGCACCTGGATGCCGGGCACGCCGAACTTGTGCAGTCCGGAGAAGCCGCAGGCGACCAGCGAGATGACGAGCCGCTCGGCGCGCTCGACGAGCCCGTTGACGTTCACCGGCAGGCCGATCGCCTCGCCGCGCGCCTTGGTGTACGAGACCACCTGGCCGCTGGCGAGGCAGAAGATCGTCACCGCGCAGAGGGTGAGGCTGTCGCCGCCGCCCGCGTACCAGAGCGCGAGGCCGCCGAAGATCGCGGCGTCGGCGACCCGGTCCAGCGTGGAGTCGAGGAACGCGCCCCAGCGGCTGGAGCGGCCGAGCTGGCGCGCCATGTTGCCGTCGACCAGGTCCGAGAAGACGAACAGGGTGATGACGACGGTGCCCCAGAAGAACTCGCCCTGCGGGTAGAAGACCAGCGCGCCCGCCATCACACCGCCGGTCCCGATGAGGGTCACCGCGTCGGGGCTGACGCCGAGCCGGATGAGCAGAGCGGCGAACGGCGTGAGAACACGCGTGAAGAAAGCACGCGCGTACTTGTTCAGCATGGCCTTCCCGGAGGTCGTAGCGGGCCGGGTAGCCAAGGGGCCACCGGCTGGCCCATCGTAGTCACGCGACACGCGCACACCGCGAATGCGTCGCGTCCGGCGACCATGGCGCTCGTCACGGCCCGTACGAGTTGCTCCGCCCCCTCCCGCACGAACCGCCCCGGCCCGTACGGACAGCCGCTCGCCCCAGGCCGTACGAGCCGCCCCCGCCCGCATCCGTACGGACCGTACGGGCGGACGCCCGCCGCCCCCGGACCACGGCCGACCGGCCGACCGGCCGAGCGCCCCCGTCCCCGTATCGGCCGATCGGCCGACCCCGCGGCCCGCGCCCGCTCCGTAGCCTGGGGCCCGTGGAAGATCGCGCACCGCTCCCCCGTCTCCGCGCCCGGCACCTGGCCGGCTGCGCGCTGTACGCGGCACTCGCCCTGCTCTGGTTCGCCGACCTGTCCTCCGCCAGGGCGGGCCATGCAGGCGCCGGCCCGCGGGCCTGGCTGCTCCCCGTGGTCGGGCCGCTGATCGCGGCGCTGGTGCTGCTGCCGTCGGCCCGGCCCCGCGCCCTGACCTGGCGGACCGCCGCCGCTGTCGTCCTGTCCTGGCTGCTGACCGGCTTCCTGCTGCTGCCCGGCGAGCGCATCGTCAACGGCGCGTGGGGGCTCCTGGAGACCGCCTGCCTGCTGCTGGCCCTGACGCGCGTCGCGCGCAGGGAGGGGCCGCCGGGCACGGCTGTCGCGCTGAGCGCGGCCCTGGGCCTCGCGGTCATCGTGGCGCCCCTGCGCATGGCCGAGCTGAACCTGATGGTCGCCTTCTCCTTCGCCCTCACCTTCTTCGTCGGCGCCGCCGTGGGCCTGGGCAGTTATCTGCGCGTCCTCGACGGCCGCCGCCTCCGCGCGATCTCGGCCGTGCGCGACGGCGAGCGGCGCGAACTCGCCCGCGATCTGCACGACTTCGTCGCCCACCACGTCACCGGGATCGTCATCCAGGCGCAGGCCGCCCGCACCATCCGGCAGACCGCGCCCGAGCAGGTGGACCCGCTGCTGGAGGGCATCGAGCGGGCGGGGACGGAGACGCTGGACTCGATGCGGCGGCTGGTGCGGGTGCTGCGCGAGGAGGAGGGCGAGCCCCTGCGGCCCGGCGACACGCTCAACGAACTCCCTTCCCTCGTGGCCGAGTTCACCCGCAACGGCGGGCCTCCGGTGGCGCTGGAGGTCACCGACGCGGCGCGGCGGGCCCGGCTGGGGCCGGAGGTGGAGACGTCCGTGCAGCGGGTGGTGCGGGAGGCGCTGACCAATGTGCGCCGGCACGCGCCCGCCGCCCCCGCCGCCGACGTCCGTATCGACGCGGACAAGGAGCGGCTGACCGTGCGGGTCCGCAACGCCCCCTC
>NZ_JBHVHQ010000697.1:0-4659 GCF_042800135.1 Streptomyces sp. NPDC057654
CACGCCGGGGGCGACCGCGAAGCCCATGACCGTACGCAACCTCATGGGCCAGGTCGACGGCACCAACAACCCGCACCCCTCCGACAAGGACTTCGACACCCGCGTCTTCGTCCCGTCCTCGGGCGGCCCCGCCGCGGAGAAGTGGATGGCGGGCGGCTCGTACGCGATCGTCCGGCGCATCCGGATGCTGCTCGACGACTGGGACCACCTCTCGCGCGACCGCCAGGAACGGGTCATAGGGCGGCGCAAGTCGGACGGCGCGCCGTTGTCGGGCGGTACGGAGACGACGCCGGTCGACCTCGACAAGTTCAACAAGGACGGGTCCATCGCCATCGCGGGCGACGCCCATATCCGGGTCGCGGCGCCGGAGTCCAACCACGGCGCGGCGATGCTGCGGCGGCCCTACTCGTACCACGACGGGTTCCGCGACGACGGCGCGCCGGACGCGGGGCTGCTCTTCGTCTGCTGGCAGGGCGATCCGATGAAGGGGTTCGTGCCGGTGCAGCGGAAGCTGGACCGGGGGGACGGGCTGTCGCGCTTCCTGCGGCACGAGTCCAGCGGGCTGTACGCGGTACCGCCGGCGCCGAAGCCGGGGTCGTATGTGGGGCAGGCGTTGCTGGAGGGGTGAGTTTCGCCGCTCGTCCGCTTGGCCGCTCGGCCGCTCGGCCGCTCGTCCGCTCGTCCGCTTGGCCGCTTGGCCGTCCGGCGCGGTCGTCCGCCGCGTTCTTCCGGCGCGTTCCTCCGGCGCGTTCTTCCGGCGCGTTCCTCCGTCCGGCGGTCGGACGGCGGGGCGGGCGGTGCGGGGGCTGAGTATCGTGGCGGGTTCCCCAGCCCGCCCGAGCCCCCTTACTCCCTCCCTCCGTTTTCTCTCGTCCCCCTTCCCCTTCCCCTTCCCTGTGATTCACGAGGAGCCTGCGTGATGTCGGCCAGCCGTTACACCTATCTGGGCCCCGAGGGCACGTTCACCGAAGCCGCCCTGCGGACCCTGCCGGAGTCGGCGACGCGCGAGCTCGTACCGATGGTGTCGGTGCCGACGGCGCTGGACGCCGTACGGGGCGGCGAGGCGGCGGCGGCGCTCGTGCCGATCGAGAACTCGGTGGAGGGCGGCGTCACCGCCACCCTCGACGAACTCGCCACCGGCGAACCGCTGATGATCTACCGCGAGGTGCTGCTGGAGATCGCCTTCGCGCTGCTCGTACGGCCCGGCACCGCGCTCGGCGACATCAAGACCGTCACCGGCCACCCCGTCGCCCAGCCCCAGGTGCGCAACTGGCTCGCGGCCAACCTGCCCGACGCCCTGTGGGAATCGGCGGCCTCGAACGCGGACGGCGCCCGGCTCGTACAGGAGGGGCGCTACGACGCGGCGTTCGCTGGGGAGTTCGCCGCGCCGACGTACGGGCTTCAGCCGCTGGTCACCGACATCCACGACGCGCGGAACGCGCAGACCCGCTTCGTCCTGGTCGGCCGCCCGGCCCGGCCCGCGGCGCGGACGGGCGCGGACCGCACGTCGCTGGTGATCTGGCTCGGCGACGACCATCCGGGCGCGCTGCTGGAGCTGTTGCAGGAATTCGCGGCGCGCGGGGTGAACATGATGCGCATCGAGTCGCGGCCGACGGGCGAGGGGATCGGGCGCTACTGCTTCTCCGTCGACTGCGAGGGGCACATCACCGAACGGCGGGTGGGCGAGGCGCTGATGGGGCTCAAGCGGATCTGCCCGAAGGTGCGGTTCCTCGGGTCGTATCCGCGGGCGGGGGTCGACGCGTCGGACCCGGCGCTGCGGGGGGAGTTGCGGCCGGGGACGTCGGACAGCGAGTTCGAGGCGGCGGCGGACTGGCTGGCGCGCTGCCAGGACGGGCGGGCCTGAGCACCACCGCGCGGGGAGGGGCCGGGGGCCGGTGGCCGGTGGCCGGGGGCCTGGCGGAAGGCGGTCGGTGGTGGCGGCTGATGCTTGCTGGTGCCTGCTGGTGGCTGTTGATGGCTGTTGATGGCTCTCCGTGCACCTGTGCACAACCCTCCGAGTTATCCACAGGGGCTTCGCCGCCCTGGGGACAAGTCGACACTGCGCCCGGGTTTCGTCGACAAATCTCTCTAGTCACCGCTCCGCCATCCACAGCCCGGCCCCCCGTGACTGTCACCTCAATTCCCTCGTTCAACCCTTTTGAGCGATCCATTCCCACCCGAATGAGGGCGTGAGCCCGGTTTGAACCGGAAATTCCTCGGCTTCCGCAGAACGGACAGAACGATCACCGTCAACATCCACAGAACTTGCTCACACCCTGTGGATAAAAGAAAAGCCATCCCCACCGCCTGTGGACAACCGCGGCCAACTGCCGCCGTACACAAGGCGGGTCGACGTCCGGCCGCCAGCCCATTCGCCCCTTTTCGGCCACCATCCGGAAATTCCCCGGCCACACTCCGTACCCCGTATTCACTCCTTTCCGACTTCCGGCAAAACGGTCATAACGACACGCAAAGGAATATCGCCTCGCTCGCCCGGAGCGCGCGAAGGTAACCTGAGGGGGTGATTGACCTTCGCCTGCTCCGTGAGGACCCCGACCGTGTTCGCGCCTCCCAGCGCGCCCGTGGAGAGGACGTCGCGCTCGTCGACTCACTCCTCTCCGCCGACGAGCGGCGCAGGTCGTCCAGCGTGCGCTTCGACGAGCTGCGCTCCGAGCAGAAGTCGCTCGGCAAGCTCATCCCGAAGGCCGCCGGGGAGGAGAAGGCCGAGCTGCTGAAGAAGGCCGGCGAGCTGTCCGCCGCCGTCAAGGCCGCCGACGCCGAACAGGGCGAGGCCGCCGACGAGACCCAGCGCCTGCTGCGGCAGCTCGGCAACCTCGTGCACCCGGACGTGCCCGTGGGCGGCGAAGAGGACTTCACCGTCCTGGAGACCGTCGGCACGCCGCGCGACTTCGCGGGCGAGGGCTTCGAGCCCAAGGACCACCTGGAGCTCGGCCAGGCGCTCGGCGCCATCGACGTGGAGCGGGCGGCCAAGGTGTCCGGCTCGCGCTTCTACTACCTCACCGGGGTCGGCGCGCTGCTGGAGCTCGCGCTGGTCAACGCCGCGATCGCGCAGGCCACCGAGGCCGGGTTCGTGCCGATGCTCACCCCCGCGCTGGTCCGCCCGCACGCCATGGAGGGCACCGGGTTCCTCGGCCAGGCCGCCGAGAACGTGTACCACCTGGAGAAGGACGACTACTACCTGGTCGGCACCTCCGAGGTGCCGCTCGCCGCGTACCACATGGACGAGATCATCGACGCGTCGCAGCTCCCGCTGCGCTACGCGGGCTTCTCGCCGTGCTTCCGCCGCGAGGCCGGTACGTACGGCAAGGACACCCGCGGCATCTTCCGGGTGCACCAGTTCGACAAGGTCGAGATGTTCTCGTACGTCGACCCGGAGGACGCCGAGGCCGAGCACCGGCGGCTGCTGGACTGGGAGAAGCAGTGGCTGACCGGCCTGGAGCTGCCGTTCCAGGTCATCGACGTGGCCACCGGCGACCTCGGCTCCTCCGCCTCCCGCAAGTTCGACTGCGAGGCGTGGATCCCCACCCAGGGCAAGTACCGCGAGCTGACCTCCGCCTCGAACTGCAACGAGTTCCAGGCCCGCCGGCTGTCCGTGCGGATGCGCGACGGCAAGCACGTCAAGCCGCTGGCCACGCTCAACGGCACACTGTGCGCCGTGCCGCGCACGATCGTCGCGCTCCTGGAGAACCACCAGCAGGCCGACGGCACGGTGCGCGTGCCCGAGGTCCTGCGGCCCTACCTCGGCGGGCGGGAGTTCCTGGAGCCGGTCGCCAAGTGAGCGCCGCCGCCCCGCCGCCGCTGCCGTACCGCCTCGTCGCGACCGACCTCGACGGCACGCTGCTCCGCGCCGACCACAGCGTCTCGGAGCGCACCCGCGAGGCCCTCGACCTGGCCACGGGCGCCGGGGCGGCACACATCGTCGTCACGGGCCGCGCCGTCCCCTGGACCAGGCACATCCTGGACGCGCTCGACTACCGGGGGCTCGCGGTGTGCGGGCAGGGCGCGCAGCTCTACCACGCGGGCGAGCAGCGGCTGCTGACCTCGGTCACCCTCGACCGGCAGCTCGCCGGGCTGGCCCTCGCCAAGATCGAGGCGGAGGTCGGCCCGCTCTACCTGGCCGCCAGCCGCGACGGCCTCGACGGCGAGGTCGTCGTCGGCCCCGGCTACCGCAGCCAGGAGGGCCCGCTGCCGGTCACCCCGCTCAGGGAACCGGCCGACCTGTGGTCCGCCCCCCTGAACAAGATCTACCTCCAGCACCCCGAGCTGTCCGACGACGCCCTCGCCGAGGTCTCGCACGCCGTCGCCGGGGGCCTGGTCGGCGTGACGATGGCCGGCGCGGGCGTCGTCGAACTCCTCCCCCTCGGCCTCACCAAGGCCACCGGCCTCTCCCTCGCCGCCCGCCGCCTCGGCATGAAGGCCGCCGACACGGTCGCCTTCGGCGACATGCCCAACGACATCCCCATGTTCAGCTGGGCCGCCCACGGCATCGCCATGGCCAACGCCCACGACGACCTCAAGGCCGTCGCCGACGAGATCACGGCCTCCAATGAGGAGGACGGGATCGCGGTGGTTCTGGAACGTCTCTTCGGCTGAGAGCGGCTCAAGGCTGGGTGACTGCTCGAAATGGCTTTCGACGGG
>NZ_JBHVHQ010000698.1:0-4609 GCF_042800135.1 Streptomyces sp. NPDC057654
CCATTGTCAGTGCGGCCGGTGGGACTCGAACCCACATGGGATTGCTCCCAGATGCCCCTAAAACATCCGCTTATACCAATTCAGCAACGGCCGCCAGCCGCCGACCACGGATCTCGGTCGGCGGTTCATAGTGTACGGCGACGCGAACCTATTCCACGAGTGGCTTCGATCGACGACTGCGACACCAGGTGTCCGTCAGCGCGTGACAGTTCGGACAGAGGTAGCGCAGGTTCTCCCGGCGGTTGTCGAGCCAGTCGCCATTGATGTGGTCGACTTCCAGGACGAGCAACCTGCCCTGCCAGGTGTCCCCGGTGCCGCACTCGGCGCAGACATGGGGCACGCCGATCTCGTCGAGCGCGCGCCTGAGCATCACCGTCTTCGTGCGCGACGAACCGGGCTCGCCTCGGCGCAGGAGCTCGACGGCGGGCTTGCGGTTCGCGGCCTGGCGGCCGCGGTAGGTGTCGGTCACGGCGTGGCAGTTCGGGCAGAGCAACCGCAGGTTCTGCGGCCGGTTGTCCCACCAGTCGCCGCTGACGTGGTCGACCTCCAACCGCAGCGGCTTGCCGTTCCACTCCGGCCCCGTGCCGCACATCGCGCATTTCTCCGGCAGGCCCCCGCGCAGCAGTGCGCGGCGCAGGCGCTCGCCTGGCACCCGCCCGTCGGACGGGGAGCCCAGGGTGAGGCGATGGTCTCGGGACCCTTTGCGACGGGTGGGGCGGACGGTCCCGAAGTGCGACGTGTCGATGCCGAGGGCGGCGATGCGGCGACCGATGTGTGCCTGGTTGCCGCCCACCGGGTGGATGCCGAGGCGTCGTACGACCTCCGTCACGCTGTACGAGCGGGCGACCGCCTCGCGGAGCCTGGCTTCCGTGTGCCGGACGCTCCCCATGGCGAGGTGCGAGGTGTCGACGCCCGCCTCGGTCGCCTTGGCGCGGAGGTAGCGCCTGCTGCCAGGCGTCGGCGTGCCGCCGCAGCGGCGTATCGCCTCGTCGAGCGTGGTCGAGGCAGCCACAGCCTCGGTCAGTGCCTCGCAGGTGTAGCGGACAGCAGTCACGGTTTCCCCTCCGTACCCGGCCACGCGTTCGTGGGCCCGTACGGAAAAACGAACCGCTTATCGGACGGTTACGCCCGATAAGCGGAACGGTTCCTACCGTCGACGGAAGCGGTCAGAACTTCGGGTCCGGGGCCGCCGAGGTGACGATCTCCGCGGCTTCTTCCTTGGTGGCGACGGACGGCGGGGAGCCCTCCAGCGGCTGGCGGGCCGTTTCCTTCAGGCAGGCGACCGCGATGATGCCGACGAGGGCGGCGGCCGTGGTGTAGACCGCCGGCATCATGTCGCTGCCCGTCGCCGTGATCAGGGCGGTGATCACGAGCGGGGTGGTGCCGCCGAAGAGGGAGGCGGAGAGGTTGTAGCCGATGGAGAGCGAGCCGTAGCGCACATTGGTGGGGAAGAGCGCCGGGAGCACGGCCGACATGGTGCCGAGGAGGCAGACCAGGGGGAGGCCGAGCATCAGCATGCCGCAGGTGACCGCGAACAGGCTGCCCTGCTTGAGCAGGAGGAAGGCCGGTACGGACAGGAAGAAGAATCCGATCATGCCCGCCATCAGCAGCGGCTTGCGGCCCACGCGGTCGTTGAGGCGGCCGATGAAGGTGATGATGACCATCAGCACGGCCATCACGCAGATCAGGATGATCAGTCCGTGCGCGTCGTTGTACTTGAGCTGGTCCGTCAGATACGTCGGCATGTACGACAGCAGCATGTAGTCGGTGATGTTGTACGCGCCGACCAGCACGATGCACAGCACCAGCCGCGGCCACTGCGCTATGAAGATCTGCTTCAGCTCGGTGGATTCGCTGTTGATGTTCTCGCCCGCGGGGGACGCGCTCTCCTCCTCCAGCTTCTGGAAGGCGGGAGTGTCCTCCAGCTTCATCCGGAGGTAGAGGCCGATCAGTCCGATCGGGCCCGCCACCAGGAACGGCACCCGCCAGCCCCACTCGTTCATGGCGCCGGAGCTGAGCGACGTGCTGAGGATGACCACCAGACCGGCGGCGCCGACGTAGCCGGCCAGCGTGCCGAACTCCAGGAAGCTGCCGAAGAAGCCGCGCCGCTTGTCCGGCGCGTACTCGGCGATGAATGTGGACGCGCCGCCGTACTCGCCGCCCGTGGAGAAGCCCTGGAGCATCCGGAAGAGGATCAGCAGCACCGGCGACCAGAAGCCGATCGAGCTGTACGACGGGATCAGGCCGATCGCGAAGGTGCTGATGGCCATCAGCACCATCGTCACGGCCAGCACCGTCTTGCGGCCGATGCGGTCGCCGAGGGGGCCGAAGAACATGCCGCCGATGGGGCGTATGAGGAAGGCCACGGCGAAGGTCGCCAGCGAGGACATCAGCCGCACGGTGTCGTTCCCGGAGGGGAAGAACACGTTACCGATCGTGACGGCGAGGTAGCTGTAGATGCCGAAGTCGAACCATTCCATGGCGTTGCCGAGGGAGGCCGCCTTGACCGCGCGCCTGACGATCTTCTCGTCGGTGACCGTGATGTCGGTCCGGCGCAGCTTGGGGTCCCTGCGCCGTGCGGCGGCTCTGAAGAGGGCCCTGTGCCGCTTGAGCGCCTGGGGGTCCTGATCTGGGTCTACCTCGGTGGTGCTGCCGGTGGACACGGCTCGGGTCCTCTCGGTAGGTCGGCCGCGCTTGCGGCTGTGCACGTACGAAGGGGACGTCTGCACGATCGTTGGCCGCTCAAACCATTTTCTTGTCCGAACGCGACGTAGGTCACTCGGGCGAGGGCCATTCGGGTGAGGAACGATCCGGGGCCAAAGGGAACGCGGGCTCTTTTTTACCCGTCATCACAACCGGGAAGATGGTGCCCGCCGCCGGGCAGACCGCCCGCGAAGGAGAGAGAACCCGATGACCGACCGCGCCGAGACGCGACGGGCCAGCCGGCGGGCCGTGCTGGCGATGTTCGCGGTCGTGACCGTGCTCGTGCTGGGCGGGGTGTGGCTGGGCCAGGCCGCGGACCGGGCGAGCGCGGTGGGCGCGGCGCCGAAGACGGCGGCGGCGCAGAAGTCGCGGCCGGCCGAGACGCAGCGGTTGGAGCAGTCGCACCGTACGGCGGACGCGAAGTCGGCGGCCCCGGTGGAGCTGCCGGGGGTGCGGGACTGCGGGGCCGGCGAGCCGGTGCTCGAACCGAGGATCATCACGTTGGCCTGTGCGGACGCGGGAGCGGTGGCGAGCGACATCAAGTGGGAGCACTACGGCGCGGACGGCGCGGACGGCAGCGGTGTGGTGCTGGTGTCCGGCGGCGCGAAGGGCGTGGCGCCGGCGTCGTTCCCGGCGACGTTCCATCTCTACGGGGCGAAGAACGTGGACGGGAAGAAGGCCTTCACCGGCCTGGACGTGGAGTACCTGGGCGCGACGCCGTCCGGCGACTCCACGGAGACTTACACGATCGCGTGATGGGCATCCGTGGCCGGATCGCGCTCGCGATCTCTTTCGTCACCGCGCTCGCGGTGGTGGTGCTGGGCGTCGCCGTGCACCACATTTCGGGCATGGAGCGGGATCATCAGGCCCGCTCGTACCAGGACGGGCTGCTGAGTTCGGCGCTTCAGGTCTATCAGCGGGACGGGACGCTGGCGCTGGGTGCGCAGCTGGACGATTCGGCGCTGCCGACGCCGCTGGTGCACAGGGCGGCGGCGGGGCACGCCGGTACGTACATCAGCGGCGGCGGCGATCCGCGGGTGTGGGCGGCGACGGGGGTGGGCGGCGGCAAGACGCTGTCGGTGTCGGCGCCGTATCCGGAGCGGGACGCGTTGCAGTCGGCGCTGGACAGGGCGCTGCTGGTGGCGGGGGTCGTCACGGTGGCGTTGATGGCGGTGGTGGCGTGGTTCGTGGCGCAGTCGCTGTCGCGGCGGCTGCGGCGGAGTGCGGCGGCGGCGCGGCGGATCGCGGCGGGTGAGCCGCCGGACGCGGAGGCGCTGGCGAGCGGGGGCCGGGACGAGGTGGCGGAGCTGGGGCGTTCGGTGCACGACATGGCGGAGGCGCTGGCGGCGCGGGTGGAGACGGAGCGGAAGTTCACCGCGGATGTGGCGCATGAGCTGCGGACGCCGGTGGCGGGGCTGGTGGCGGCGTCGGAGTTGCTGCCGCATCCGCGGGCGGTGGAGATGGTGCAGGACCGGGCGCAGACGATGCGGGGGCTGATCGAGGATCTGCTGGAGGTGTCGCGGCTGGACGCGGGGGTGGAGAGCGCGCAGCTGGATCCGGTGGATCTGCCGTCGCTGGTGCGGGGGATCGTGAAGCGGGCGGCGCGGCAGCGGGGGGTTTCGGAGGTGTCGGTGGAGGTGGTCGGCGAGGGCCGGATCGTGCCGACGGACGCTCGCCGGGTGGAGCGGATTCTGGTGAATGTGCTGGCCAACGCGGCGAAGCATGGGAAGCCGCCGATCGAGATCACGGTGCGGGGCACGTCGATCGTGGTGCGGGATCACGGGGCGGGGTATCCGCCGGATCTGGTGGATCAGGGGCCGCGGCGGTTCCGTACGGCGGCGCCGGAGCGGGGTACGGGGCATGGGCTGGGGCTGACGATCGCGGCGGGGCAGGCGGCGGTTTTGGG
>NZ_JBHVHQ010000699.1:0-4602 GCF_042800135.1 Streptomyces sp. NPDC057654
GCTCTGAGCGGCGGCCGTCGTCGGCGCGGGGGCGCTCTCGGTACGGTCCGTACGCTCGGTCGTCGGCTCGGCGGACTCCGTGCGCCCGGACAGGTCCGCGAGCTCGATCTGGTCCGTGCCCCCGGCCGGCTCCGTACGGGCGGACTGCCCCTGGCTGAGCGTCTGCACGACGGCACGGTTGCCGGCCGCGGACTGGAGGGCCTTCATGCGGGCCGCGGGCCCCGCGCCGGACGCCGCCGGACGCCCCGCGGCCCGAGCCGCCGGCCGGGCCTCGGCCCGCGTGCCCGCGGCAGGGGTACGCGGACGTTCGTCGTGCGGGCGCATCGCTGCCATCCTTGCCGTATTTCCGGGTGGACGGCGCGATGATCGCGAACATCCGCGCCCCTCGGCAAGGGCACGCAGGCACAGTCGAGGGCAGTCTTCGGTGCCCTGCCGGTCATCGGAGGGACCGGCCCGTCCGGTAGGGACGTTCAGCTTCCCGTAGCCGTCTTCCAGTCCGCCACATACGACCGGAGGTTCTTGTCGACGTCCGCCCAGTCCGGCTGGAAGATCTCGACGCCCTTCATGATCCCGGCGAGCGCGGCGGCGTTCTTGTCGGCGGCCTTGATGTCCGTACGGGCCGCGAAGCCGCCGCCGACCGCGGAGACCTCCCGCTGCACGTCCTCGCTGAGCAGATAGTCGAGGAACTTCTGCCCGTTGGCGGTGTGCGGGGCGCCCTTGACGAGCCCGGCCGCGTAGGGGAGGGCGAAGGTGGTGGGCTTGCCGGCAGCGCCCGCCGCGGGGAAGAAGATGCCCTGGTGGGGCATGGTCTTCATGTTGGCGTAGTTCATCTGCACATCGCCGTTGGCGACGAGCAGTTCGCCCTTGTCGGTCTTGGGCGCGAGCTGCCCGGTGGACGAGGACGGGCCGACATTGTTGGCCTGGAGCTTCTTCAGATAGCCCATGGCGGCGTCCTTGCCGCCGAAGTCGTGCATGGCCTTGACGAGCACGGCCGTGCCGTCGCCCGCGACGCCCGGCGTGGAGTACTGGAGCTTGCCCTTCAACTTGCCGTCGAGCAGGTCCTCCCAGCTCTTCGGGGGCTGCTTCAGCTCCTTGCTGTTGTAGATGAAGCAGAAGTAGTTGTTGACGACGGACGTCCATTTGCCGTCGGCGTCCTTGTTCCCGTCCGCGACCTTCTCGGACCCGCGCGGCTTGTACGAGGCCAGCAGCCCCTTGCCGGCCGCCTGCTGGACGAAGGGCGGGAGGGTGACGACGACGTCCGCCTTGGTGTTGGACTTCTCGCGGGTCAGCCGCTGCACCACCTCCCCGGAGCCGCCCTCGACGTAGTTGACCTTGATGCCGGTGCGCTGCTCGAAGTCCTTGAAGACCTTGTCGTAGAACCCGTCGCCCTTCTCGGACTTGAGCCCGTCGGCGCTGTAGACGGTGACTTCCTTGGCCTTGCTGTCGGCGGTGGAGGCCCCGCCGCAGGCGGTGGCGGTGACGCCGAGTATCAGGGCGCCGGAGGCGGCGGCGATCGGCTTGAGGTTGCTGCGCATGACGTGTCGTACTCCTGGTGGAGGGAGAGTGGGGAGGGGAGGTTTTCTATCGGTACGAGGCGCGGGTGCGGACGCGGCCGACGGCGAGCAGGACGAGCAGCGTCGCCGCCATCAGCACCACGGCGAGGGCCGCGCCCGCGAAGAGCGCACCCCGGTCCGTAGCGGCGAAGATCTTGACGGGCAGGGGCAGCCAGTCCGGCGGGTAGAGCATCATCGTGGCGCTCAGTTCGCCCATGGACAGCGCGAAGCACAGCCCG
The DNA here is from genome assembly GCF_042800135.1 of Streptomyces sp. NPDC057654. NCBI lineage: Bacteria > Bacillati > Actinomycetota > Actinomycetes > Kitasatosporales > Streptomycetaceae > Streptomyces > Streptomyces sp. NPDC057654. The sequence continues at coordinate 1,793 of NZ_JBHVHQ010000699.1, forward strand.
GCGGCCGCTGTCAGGGAGGGCAGCAGGAGGGGGAGCTTGACGCGCAGCAGTACGTACCAGGGGCGCGCGCCGAGGCTCGCGGCGCTCTGCTCGTACGCCGGGTCGAGGCGGGCGACGGCGGCGGAGACGGACTGGTAGGCGAAGGCGGTGACGAGGATCGCGTGGGCGGCGATGACGATCTGCCGGGTGCCGTTGAGGAGGATCGGCGGCTGGGAGAAGGCGACCAGCAGCGACAGCCCGACGACCACGGACGGCACGGCGACCGGCAGCATGAACAGCGCGTCGATGACGCGCCGCCCGCGCCTGCGCAGCGCGTCGGCGGCGAGCGCGGCCCAGGTGCCCGCGGCGAGGGCGAGGACGCCGGCGGCGAAGGCGGTGACGAGGCTGGCGGTCAGGGCGTCGAGCGAGTCGCCCTGCGCGATGTCCTGATAGTGCGTCAGGGTCGCGCCGGACGGGAACGCCCCGCTCCACGTCGTCGAGAAGGACGCGGCCAGGATCACCAGGAACGGCAGCGCGAAGAGCGGCAGGAAGAGGACGAGGAACAGGGCCCAGAGCGCCCAGCGGGCGGCGCGGCTATGCACGAGCACGGGACGCACCTCCGGCGGCGGTGACGGTACGGGCGACGAGGACGCGGTACAGGCTGTACAGCGCCGCCGACAGCGCGATGCTGACGACCGCGACGACGCACGCCCCCGTGTAGTCGCCGTCGAGGATGGCCTTGCTGTACACGAGCATGGGCAGGGTCGTGACGCCCTTGGCGCCGGTGAAGAGCACGATGCCGAATTCGTTGAGGCACATGACGAGGACGAGGCTGCCGCCCGCCGCCAGGGAGGGCAGCGCCTCGGGCAGGATCACCTGCCGCACGATGCGCGCGGGCCGCGCGCCGAGCGAGGCCGCGACCTCCAGCTGCGCCGTCTCCACCTGTGAGAAGGCGGCCAGCAGCGGCCGCATCACGAACGGCGTGAAGTACGTGATCTCCGCGAGCAGCACGCCGTAGGGGGTGTGCAGGAAGTCGAACGGTCCGCTCGCCGCGCCGGTCGCGTCCGTCCACAGGCCGTTGGCCATGCCGGTGGTGCCGTAGACGAAGAGCAGGGCGAGAGTGATGAGGAAGGAGGGAAAGGCGAGAAAGATGTCGATGAACCGGGCGATCGCCTTGGCCCCGGGGAACGGCACGAAGGCGATCACGAGCGCCAGCGTGAACCCGAGGACCAGGCATCCGACGGTCGCGCCGACCGCGATGACGACCGTGTTCCCGAGCGCGTCCCGGAACGACGCCTGCCCGAGCACCTCCCCGTACGCCGCGACGGAGTGCCCTCCGCCGTCCGGCGACACGGACTGCCACACGACCAGGGCGAGCGGATAGAGAAAGACGAGCCCGAGGGCGGCGACGGGCGGAAGCGCGTACACCCAGGCGGGCACCGATCGCCGGCGCGCCGGGCGGCGCGGCTCTTCGGGTACGGGCACGAGTGCCGGCTTACCCGGCGCGCCGGGCGGCGCGGGCGCGCGCCGGTCGGGCGCAGAGACGGCGGCGGGCTCGCCCCCGCGCTCGGGCACGGGCTCGCCCCCACGCTCGGGGCCAGGCCCCGCAGCCGGGCCGGACCCGTGCACCGACACCGGGCCGGAGCCGCGAACCGTCGCGGGATCGGAACCGTGGTCCGCAGCCGGACCGGACCGGTGATCCGGCATCGGGGCAGGCCCCTGGTCCATGGCCGTGCCGGACCCGCGAGCCGCGGCGAGGCCGGGCTCACGCGTCGACGTCCCCGGCTCGGAGCCGGACCTCCTCCGCAAGCTAGCCATCGGACGCCGTCCCCTCCGGCAGGAGCACGGCGTCGGCGGCCGCGAAGTGCAGGGTGACCTCGTCGCCGAGCGCCGGGGTCTCGCGCAGTTCCCGTACGTCCGCCTTGACGCGGTGGCCCGCGACGTCGACGTACAGGCGGTGGGTGGAGCCGCGCCACTGGACCTCGGCGATCTTGCCGCGCAGGGCGTTCGGGCCCGGCCCGAGGCCGATGAGGTGCGGCCGTACGCACAGGGTGGCCGTCGCCCCCTCGGCGGCGCCGCCCGTGGCGACCGTGAGCGCCGTGCCCGCGAAGGAGACGCCGCCGGAACGGACCGTTACGGGCAGCAGGTTGGAGTTGCCGACGAAGGTGGCCGTGAACTCGGTGCGCGGGCGGCGGTAGAGGTCCTGCGGGGTGCCGCAGTCCTGGAGCCGGGCCTGGTCCATGACCGCGATGCGGTCGGCCAGCGTCAGCGCCTCGATCTGGTCGTGGGTGACGTACAGAATGGTGACGTCGGGCAACTCCCGGTGCAGCCGGGAGAGTTCGGCGAGCATCCCGGAGCGCAGCTGCGCGTCGAGCGCGGACAGCGGCTCGTCGAGGAGCAGCACGCCGGGCCGTATCGCCAGCGCCCGCGCGATGGCGACGCGCTGCTGCTGGCCGCCGGAGAGCTCGCGCGGATAGCGCCTGGCGTAGGCGGCCATGCCGGTCATCTCCAGCGCCTCGGCGACGCGCCCCGCGATCTCGCCGCGCGGCGCCTTCCGCGCCTTGAGGCCGAAGGCGACATTGGCGTCGACGCGCAGGTGCGGGAAGAGCGCGTACTGCTGGACGACCATTCCCACGCCCCGCCGGTACGGCGGCAGCGCGGTGACGTCCCGGCCGCCGATCAGCACCCGCCCCGCCACCGGCCGCACGAATCCGGCGACGGCCCGCAGGGCGGTGGTCTTGCCGGAGCCGGACGGGCCGAGCAGGGCCAGCACCTCGCCGGGTTCGACGGTGAGGTCGAGGCGGTCGAGCACGGTGTTCTTCCCGTAGGCG
>NZ_JBHVHQ010000700.1:0-4597 GCF_042800135.1 Streptomyces sp. NPDC057654
CTCTCACCCCTGCCCCTCCGGGCCGCCCTGCACCGGAGGCGGCGGCGCCGGAGGCGGCGGAGGGTCCTCCCTCGGCGGGCGGCGCCGGGGTGGCGGCTTGGGGGCGGCGGTTCGGGTGGGGGCGGTGTAGGGGTCGTCCTTGGCGGGGCGCAGGTACGGGTTCGTCTCGTCGTGCGGGCGGTATGCGGGGGAGGGGTTGTACGGGCCCGGCTCGTACGCCAGGTCCGGGTAGGTACGGGAGCGGTCCAGGGGCGGGCCGCCCCCCTGGCCCCCGTCCAGCCCTCGCGCGTACGGAGCCGCCCACCGCCCCGCGGCCCCCGTCGCACACGCCAGCAGCGCGCCCAAGGCCCCGGCCGCCGCTCCCCAGGCCGCGCCCAGCAGCAGTGCCGCCACCCCGTTCCCGTGCAGGTCCAGTCCGGCCCCGAAGGCGTCGAATCCCAGCACCGACAGGCTCGCGTCCGCCTTCACCCTCGTCAGCCGCACCAGCAGCGGCAGCGTGAGCGCTGTCACCGCGCCCAGCCACACCGCCAGCCGCACCGCGAAGGCGAGCGGCCGCAGCCCGTTCCGCGGTGTGCGGGCCGCCGCGAGCACCCCCGTGGCCAGCATCGTCAGCACGCACGCGACGACCAGCAGCCACACCCGCCCGTCCAGCTCCGCCAGCCGCCCCACCGTCACCGACTCGTCCGTCTTGGAGCCGAGCAGCTTGTCGAGCGGGTCGGGCAGCAGCCGCACCAGGACACCGCTCGCACTGCCGTGCCACGGCACGAAGAGCCCGATCGGGATGCCCAGCCACACCCCGTTCGGCGCCGCCAGCACGGCGGAGCCGAGCACCCGGCGCGGATGGTCGTCGCCGATCGCCGCGTACACGGCCGCCGCGAGCCCGGCGCAGACCGCCAGCACCAGGGCCGCGCGCAGCGCCGACGCCACCGGCCGTACGGTCCGGTGCAGTACCTCCCAGCCGCGCGGCAGCGGTGTGCGGCGGGACGAGAGCAGCGCGATCAGCAGCACCACGAGCACCCACAGCGCGCCCCCGAGCAGCGAGGCCCCGGTCCGTACGCCGAAGCCGACGGCGGCCTTGGCGTTCGCCAGGTCGGCGAGCTTGTTCGCCAGCCCGCCGCCGAGGTCCCCCAGGTCGCCGAGGCCCGGAATGTCGATGCCCGTGCGCCCGCCGCCGATCTTGTCGAGGCCCAGCTGTGAACCGTCGATCGTGACGGTGTCCGAACCGGCCCAGGCGAGCACCCCGACCAGGATGAGGAAGAGCACGCCCACGGTCGCCGCCCGCGCCGCCAGCTCCCGGCCCCGGATCGTCGCGCCGGCGGCCCGCAGGGACCGCAGGAACACCCAGCCGAGGACGAGCGCGCCGACCAGGCTCACGCCCAGTGGCGCGATATCGATGGCGGTACGGGCCTGAGCGCCCTCCAGGCCGAAGGCCTCAAGGTCGCCGGAGGGGGTGACGGACCCGCCGACGGCGAGCACCACGGCCGCCGCGGTCATCGGCCCGAGCCGGCCCGTGCCGTCCGCCCCGAGCAGCTTCAAACCGAGCGCCGCCACCGCCGCCATCGCGAGGAACGCCCAGCTCACCGCCGCTATCGAGGTCAGGAGGATATCCGCGCCGCGCACCGTCCGCCTGCCGCTGCTGGTGGTCATCACGCCCCCCGATCCACCTCGGTTGCCCGGATACGCGCGATCCGCGCGTATCCGAGGGCGGTTACTACTCTCGGGGGGTGTTCCGGTTGCGTCAACGGGCCCCTGTTACAGCACCCTGATCAATCCCGACTTTCAGATGAGGGACTGTCCCTGAAATAGTTCCTCCCGATGTTCGCCATCCCTAGACTCCCTGTCGCAGGGGGTAATTCGGGGGACAAGTAGTGGGGCATGGAGTGCCGGAACTCGTACTGGAATTGAACGGACAGACCTGGACACTCGATCCATCCAGGTCATATACCCTCGGACGGGATCCGCAGGGGGACATGGCGATCGAGGACGCGCGGGTCTCATGGCGGCATGCCACCGTCCGCTGGGACGGCCGCAGTTGGGTCATCGAGGACCACGGGAGCACCAACGGCACGTACGTGCAGGGGCAGCGCGTCCAGCGGATGGAGATCGGGCCCGGCTCGACCGTCCACCTCGGCAACGCGACCGACGGACCGCGGCTGATCCTCTCCGGGGCGGCCGCCGCGACGCCGGGCGCGGGGCTGTCCGGCGGTGTGCAGGCGAGCGCGGCGCAGCCCGCGAACGCCGCCCCGCCGCAGGTCGGACAGGGCGCGCAGGGGGCGCAGGGGGCGCAGGAGATGCAGGGGGCGCCGGGGGCGCAGGCCCCCGCGCCGCAGTATCAGCAGCCCGGCCCCGGCTGGGTCCACCAGTCGCCGCAGCACCAGCAGCACCAGCAGTCCGCGCCGCAGCAGGCCGGCTGGCAACAGGCGCACCAACCGCCGCCGCAGGCGCAGCACCAGCCGCCGCAACAGGCGTACGTACCCGCGCAGCAGCCGCCGCCGGGCGCGGGCGGCCAGGCGGCCCCGCCCGTCCACGGCGACCGCAGCCCCACCACCTTCCACCAGCTGGCGCTGGGCCGGGTGATGCGCATCGGCCGCGCGCTGGAGAATGAACTGGTCGTTTCCGACCTTCAGGTCTCCCGATATCACGCCGAATTCAAGGCCGCCCCGGATGGCCGCTTCGAAATCGTCGACCTCGGCAGTCACAACGGCACCTATGTCAATGGACAGCCGGTCCGTCACCAGATCATCGGCCCGAACGACATCGTCGGAGTCGGCCACTCCACTTTCCGGTTGGTCGGGGACCGGCTGGAGGAATTCGTCGACACCGGCGAGGTCTCCTTCTCGGCCCGCCATCTGACCGTCACCGTCGCCGAGAACAAGACCATCCTCAAGGACGTTTCCTTCGGCGTCCCCGAGAAGTCCCTGATCGCGGTCATCGGCCCGTCGGGCTCCGGCAAGTCCACCCTGCTGCGCGCGCTCACCGGCTACCGCCCGGCCGACCAGGGCGAGGTCCTCTACGACAACCGGAACCTCTACAAGCAGTTCGCCGAACTGCGCCAGCGCATCGGCCTGGTCCCGCAGGACGACATCCTGCACAAGGAGCTCAGTGTCCGAAAAGCGCTGCGGTACGCGGCCAAGCTCCGCTTCCCAGGCGACACCGCCGAGAACGAGCGCGAGGCCCGGATAGGCGAGGTGCTGCGCGAGCTCAAGCTCGACATCCACGCGGACAAAAAGGTCCACTCCCTCTCCGGCGGCCAGCGCAAGCGCGTCTCCGTCGCCCTGGAGCTGCTCACCAAGCCGTCGCTGATCTTCCTGGACGAGCCGACCTCCGGCCTCGACCCGGGCATGGACCGCGACGTCATGCAGCTGCTGCGCGGCCTCGCCGACGACGGCCGAACCGTCCTGGTCGTCACCCACTCCGTGGCCGAGCTCGCCATCTGCGACAAGCTCCTGGTGATGGCCCCCGGCGGCGCCGTCGCCTACTTCGGCCCGCCCGACGAGGCGCTGAACTTCTTCGGCTACGGCACCTGGGCCGATGTCTTCTCCGCCTTCGAGAACTACCGCGACTACGACTGGTCGGGCCGCTGGCGCGGCTCGCAGCACTACCAGATGTACGCCGCCGACCTCGACGCCGCAGCCCCCCAGCAGGCGTACGCGCAGCACGCCCAGCCGCCGGCCCGCGTCCCCAAGCCGCAGAGCTGGGGCTCCCAGCTCTGGACGCTGATGCGCCGCTATGTCTCGGTCATCGCCTCCGACCGCGGCTTCATGGGGCTGATGGTGATCCTGCCCGCCGTGCTCGGCGGGGTGAGCTGCGTGATCCCCTCCGACTTCGGGCTGGGCGCGCCGACGAAGGGCCACTTCAACCAGGACGCGGGCACCATCCTGCTGATCCTCGCGGTCGGTATGTGCTTCTCCGGCGCCGCCAACTCCGTCCGCGAGCTGATCAAGGAACGGGTGATCTACGAACGGGAACGGGCCGTCGGCCTGTCCCGCTCCGCCTATCTGATGTCCAAGGTGATCGTCCTCGGCGTGATCACCGCGATCCAGGGCGTCATCCTCTGCGCCATCGGCTTCTCGATCCGCGAGCTGCCCAAGGAGGGCGTGGTCCTGGTCAGTCTCCCGGCCGTGGAGCTGTGCCTGGTGATCATCGCCCTCGGCTTCACCTCGATGATGATCGGCCTCGTGATCTCCTCGCTGGTCAAGACCGCCGAGAAGACGATGCCGCTGCTGGTGATGTTCGCGATCGTCCAGGTCGTCTTCACCGGCATCATGTTCAAGATCTACGACTCGCCCGGCGTCGAGCAGGTCGCCTGGCTGATGCCGTCCCGCTGGGCGGTCGGCGCGGCGGGCGCGACGCTCGACCTGTCGCGCATCATGTCGCCGATGGACAAGGACGACCCGACCAACCTCGACCCGCTGTGGGAGCACACCGCGGCGGTCTGGGGCCTGGATCTGGCCGTGCTCATCGCCCTCGGCGTCATCTGCGGCATCGCGGTCGCCAGGCTGCTGCGCCGCCACGAGCCGGAGGTCATGCGCTAGCGAGCGGCACGCGGCAGCAGCGAGCCGCATGCAGCGAGCACGGCGCAGGGCCCGTACGGACG
>NZ_JBHVHQ010000701.1:0-4592 GCF_042800135.1 Streptomyces sp. NPDC057654
GTTCCGGTGCTGCCGCCGGAACTGCCGCCGCTGCCGTCGCTGACGCGCGCGGAGAGCGAGCTCGTCGACCGCTATCTGGAGGCGGTCGACCTGCTGGGCCGCGTCAACCCGGCGCGCGGCCACAGCACTTACGCCGCGCTGCGTGCCGCGCAGGCGCTGGCCGCCAAGGCCGCGGGGCTGCGCGACGCGCTGGCCGTGATGCACGAGCGCGGCGAGAGCGAGCTGCACGCGGCCACGCTGGAGCGTGCGCTGCGGGTACTGGACGGGGAGCGGCGTACGGGCCGGGTCTCGATACCACCGGGTCCGGTCAGTTGACCCGCAGGTAGCTCAACGCCGATCCCCCGATAGGCGTATACGGGCCTGGACGATCCGCAGTGATCAACTTGCGCAATGCGCGCGGGTCCTGGTCGGGCGGCGATACCGCACCGCTGGTGCGGGGCTGCGTACGGTGCGGGACGCGGAAGGAAAATTCCGCGTGTCCACCCGAACAGGTCAGTCGTGACCAGCCTCACATAAGGCGATTTCGGCTCGGAATTCGTACCAGGGATGCGTCAAGATCCCTGAGACGACAAGCCCCCGCCTCCGCGGGGCGGTCCGGGCGGACGCCGAGTCCTGCCGCCGTACCGGGCGTCTGGTCGACAAGAGTGCATCGGCAGGAGTGGAGGACCCGAGCACGGCGGGGGCCACCTGATCGACGAGGAGCGACGGGTGGCCCCCTCGGGGTGAAGCCGCGGACGCGGCCGGGCAACTTCGCCAGCCCGAACCCGACAGGTCACCCTTCACAGGCGGTTGACGAAGGGTCGCGCAATGACAGCGCACACACGCCCCCGACTGCTGTCCAGGACCGGCGCCGCCTCCGTACTCACTCTGGTCGCCTTCGGCGCCACCACTCTCCTGCCGACCGGCGCCCCCGAGGCCGAGGCCGCCACGGTGTCCGCCAAGGCGCTGCGCGTAGCGGCGTCGAAGAAAGGCTCGCCTTACCGCTACGGGGCGACCGGCCCCTACCGCTTCGACTGCTCGGGCCTGACCCTCTACTCGTTCAAGCGCGCCGGCAAGCGGCTGCCGCGCACGGCCGCCGGGCAGTACAACCGTGCCCGGCATGTCTCCGCCTCCTCCCGCAAGGGCGGTGACCTGGTCTTCTTCCACTCCCGCGGCGGCGTCTACCACGTGGGCATCTATGCCGGGAGCGGCCGGATCTGGCACGCGCCGAAGAGCGGGACGGTGGTGCGCCTGGAGAAGATCTGGTCGCGGAGCGTGAGCTACGGCCGCGTGGGCTGACGGGCCGGCCGACCCGGCGATTGTCAGTGACCGAGGGTAGTTTGAGCGCGTCAGGTCAGCGCCCGAACGGTCCTTGAGGAGTCACTTGCTGTGTCATGGTCCGGGGGTGGGACGACCCCGCTCGCCTCGTTGCTCACCGACCTGGCGAAGGGGGTCTTCCCGCCCTGCGACGGCCGCGTCGACGTGGTCCCGCAGCCCTCCCGCCGCGACGCGGGGGTCCTTTCGCTGACGGGCTACACCATGGTCTTCACCGACGCCGAAGCCGGCTGGGTGCGCGGCCGGCTGCCGCCCGGGGACCTCTCCGCCCCGCTCAACCCGCCGTTTCTGAGCGCCCTGTGCGCCCGTACGGACCGGGTGGTGGACAACATCGACCTGCTCACCGTCGCCCACCCCCTCCCGGGTCCGCCCCCGCTCCCCCTCACGCCGACGCGCGACCGCACCCACCCGCGGATCGTACGGGCCCTACGCCACCGCGACGACGTACGAGCGTGGACGCACCCCGGCGGCACCCTGCTGATCGGCCGTGGCGTCGCCGGCCGCTGGGAGATGGCCGTAGAGGTGGCCCCGCGCTCTCAGCGCGCCGGACTGGGCCGCCTCCTCGCGACGGCGGCCCGCCACCTGGTCCCGCCCGGCGAACCCCTGTGGGCCCAGATCGCCCCGGGCAACGCGGCGAGCGTCCGCACCCTGCTCGCGGCCGGGTTCACGCCGGTGGGCGCGGAGGCGCTGCTGGTGGCGAGGTAGGCCGACGAGGATCGCGGTGGGCGGCCGGCCCGCCAGGTCGGTCAGGTCACAGCGCGCGCGGGCCCGTCCACGGCAGTGTGGTCCATACGGTTTTGCCGCCGTCGTGGGTCGGGGTGATGGTGAGGCTGCCGCCGAGTTCCTTGGTGAGGGTGCGGACGACGACCATGCCGCGGCCGTTGTCCTGCTGGACGGCGGCGGGGAGGCGTCTGGGCCGGCGCGGGTGGCTGTCGGCGACGCCGATGCGCAGCAGTTCGCCCCGGTCGAGCTGGACGAGCACGGTGAAGACGGGCGACCGGCCGCCTGTGTGCTGCACCACGTTGGTGGCCAGTTCGGAGACGATCAGCCTGATGATGTCGACCGCTTCGGTCCGCTCCGGCAGCCCCCATTCGGCGAGCACGTTCGAGACGTGGCCGCGGGCCGTGGAGACCGAGGCGGGCACGGTCGGCAGAGAGACGGATGCTTCCTGAAGGTCTGCCATGGCGGCGCTGTTCCTTTCCCACCCGGCCGGTTCCGGGACGTGGCGCGGTGACGTGTGCGTGCCCCCGGTCGGCTCTTCGCGACAGAGTGCCATCGATTGTGCAAGCCACGCGGCAATCCAGCCGGATGTGCATATATCTGTCGCTCAAAGCGGTGAACTCTGCGACGGGAGACCGTATTTGCGCGGCACACTGGCGCATTGACACCGAGTGAAAGGAGTCATCATGCGGAACGGGCCTGCGGTGCGCCGCCGAAAACTCGGCGCGGAACTTCGGCGGCAGCGCGAGACGGCCGGGCTCACGAGCCGGCAGGCCGCGACGGCGGTGGGCTGGCACCAGTCGAAAGTCAGCCGTATCGAGACCGGTCGCAGTGGCGTGAAACCCGCCGACGTGGTGCGACTGCTGGACGCGTACGAGGTGGTGGACGCCGAACGGCGCGCCCTGTTGGCGGCTCTGTGCAGCCCCGGCCCCGCGGACCGGGACGGTACGCGGAACACCTGGTGGTACGCGTACGACGACCTGTTGCCCGTCGGGTACCGGGACTTCATCTCGCTGGAGTCCGCGGCCTCACAGGCCCGCACGCTGGAGACGACCGTGGTGCCGGGGCTGTTCCAGACGCCCGACTACGCGCGCGCGGTGACCCGGGCGGCGCTGGGCGACCCGCCGGACGAGCAGGTCGAGGAGCTGGTGGCGGTCCGGATGGCCCGGCAGTCGGTGCTGCGCGGGACACCGCCGATGCGGCTGTGCGCGGTCCTCGACGAGGCCGTGCTGCGGCGCACGGTGGGCGGTCCGGAGGTCATGGCGGGGCAGTTGCGAAAACTGTGGGAGTTCGGCGCGCTCCCCCATGTGAGTCTTCACGTGCTGCCGTTTGCCCAGGGCGGCCATATTGGCATTACCGGGCCTTTCGTAATCTTCTCCTTTTCGCCCATGGCCGATCTGGATGTGGTCGTTCTCGACCATTTGACGAGCAGCAACTACCTTGAGCGGAAGGAAGACCTCCAGGCGTACTGCACCGCGTTCGAAACCCTGCGGGCCCGCGCTCTGCCGCACGACGAATCGTTGAATTTCATCTCCGAGATCAACGCCGAGATCATCACCACGATCGACGCCGAGACCCGCGTCGGCATCTGAGGAGGCACCATGTCCCCCACGCCCTGTCCGCTGTCCGGTGATGCGGAGCTGCTCGGCGCCGCCTGGCGCCGCAGCAGCCACAGCACCGGAATGAACAACTGCGTCGAGACCGCCGCCACCCGATCCGGTCTGCTCGCGCTCCGCGACTCGAAGGACCCGGCCGGTCCCGTGCTGCTGCTCTCCCGCGCCGCCTGGAACTCCTTCGTCGGGGCCGTCCGCGACGGCTCGCTCTGACGAGTCCCTACGGGCCGGACATCCCCTGTGCCCAGCCGTTCCGACGGCTTGTGAAAGCCACTGCTCACGAGGGCGGCGCGGTCCCCACGATCGTGGCGACCGCCCGCTCCACCTGCTGCTCCGTCAGATCCGCCCGCGCGGTCAGCCGCAGCCGCGACACGCCGTCGGGCACCGACGGCGGCCGGAAGCACCCCACGGCGAGCCCCGCGCCGCGGCAGTCCGCCGCCCACCGCACCGCCGCCTCGGGCGACGGGGCCCGTACGGACACGACCGCCGCCGACGGCCGGGGCGTCGTAAGCCCCGCCGCCGTCAGCCGCGCGTGCAGCTCGGACGCGACCGTACGCGCCCGCTCCGCCCGCCCCGGCTCCGCCGCCAGCAGGTCCAGAGCGGCCAGCGCCGCGCCCGCGGCGGCCGGGGCGAGGCCGGTGTCGAAGATGAACGTACGGGCGGCGTTGACCAGTTGGCCGATGACCTTGGCCGGGCCCAGCACCGCGCCGCCCTGACCGCCCAGCGACTTGGACAGCGTGACGGTGGCGACCACGTCGCGCGCGCCCGCGAGCCCGGCCGCGTGCACGGCGCCGCGCCCGCCCTCGCCCAGCACGCCCAGCCCGTGGGCGTCGTCGACGAGCAGGGCCGCGCCGCTCGCCCGGCAGGCGGCGGCCAGCGCGGGCAGCGGCGCCGCGTCCCCGTCCGCGGAGAAGACGGAGTCGGTGACGGCCAGCGCCGGGCCGC
>NZ_JBHVHQ010000702.1:0-4582 GCF_042800135.1 Streptomyces sp. NPDC057654
GTGACGACGTTGCGGTTGCCGACGGGCAGCAGCTCCTCGGCGAACGCGACGACGGACGCGGCGACGCCGATCACCGCGGCCGGCGCCCGCCCGGCGCCGACGAGTGCCTCGGCGATGGCGGCGGAACGGGCGGCCTTGGCGTCGTCATCGCCCTTGGGCAGCTTGTACGCCTCGGTCACCGCGGTGAACGCCGCGGCGTCCTCCTCCGCCAGCCGCAGCGCCGTCTCCCGCAGCGCGTCACTCTCAGCGGTGATCCGCCCGATGACGTCCGCGTGCGCGGCGTACTTCTCCCCGGTGCTGTACCGCGCCACCATCCCCAACAACGCCGCCCCTTGCCCCGCGTGCAACGCCGCCACCGCACCCCCACCAGGCGCGGGCACCCGCCCCGCGAGCCGCTCCAGAAAACCGATGATCGTCTCGTCGCGCATGAACGCTCGTCCTTCGGTAGACGCAGGGGGGAAGGGAATCCACAACACGCCCCGAAATCGTCCCACGCGCGCGGCGGCCGTTGAGGCTGCCTAATGCCTAATGCCTAATGCCTAATGCCCTAGTCCCTAGGGGCGGTTGGGGAGAGGGTGACGGTGGGGACACCGCCGTCCAGGGCGATGTTCAGCGAGGCGCCCAGTGCTTCGGAGAGACGTGCAAGCAAGGGGAGGGTCGGGACAGTACCGGCGAGTTCGATCCGGGAGATCTGGGGCTGGGTCATGTGGGCCCGCTCGGCCAGTTCGGTCTGGGAGATGCCCAGTCGGGTGCGCCGGTCGTGGACGGCCTGCCCGAGGTCGAACGCCAGACGGATCTCCGTCCGTACGGCTTCGACCTCGGGGGATTCCCCGTATCCCGCGGCCCCCGCGGCGATCTTGCGTTCCCGCGCGAGCTTCCACCGTGCGTGGTTCAACGGCCTTCCCCACCATGGCGTCATGGACGAAAGCAACAAGAAAGGCAAGGAGGAAAACCCACCCCTTGCCACTCTCAACATATAGCGCACTGGGGGGCTTGCGGCAAGGCCCCGTTGGTGGGGCAGAATCCCCGGACCGAGGCCGGAACCTTAGTAAATGGGGGATTCGCGAAGTGCGTATGTTGTTGTCGGTTTATGGGGTGTGCGGTGCCGGCGAGGGGGCGGTGGCATGAGTTCTTCGACCAGCAATGTCACCCGGGTCGCCAGCGCCTTCGATCTTCCCGACCACCTCTCCGCCAAGGCGGCCCCGGCGCTGATCGACGGCGACGAGCGGCACTTCGCGGCGATAGCGGAGAGCCTGGAGCAGACGATCGCCGAGCTTTCCGGCCGGCTCGCGGAAGCCCGTAAAGCGCCCGGCGGCATCGGCCGGGCGGCCATGGACCGGGACGCGGAGGTCCACCGGCTGACCGGGCGGCTGCGCACCCTGCGCCGTTTCGGGCTGGACCTGTGCCTGGGGCACATCGTTCCGGCGGACAGCCCCGAGCCCGTATACATCGGACGCCTCGGCCTCACCGACAGCACGGGCCGCCGGCTCCTGCTGGACTGGCGTTCACCGGCGGCCGAGCCGTTCTTCGCCGCCACCCACGCCAACCCGCTCGGCCTCGACAGCCGCCGCCGCTACCGCTGGACCCGCGGCCGGATCAGCGACTACTGGGACGAGGTCTTCACCGCCGACGGCCTCCAGGGGCACGCCGCGCTCGACGACCAGTCCGCGTTCATCGCCAGCCTCGGCGGCACCCGTTCCGACCGGATGCGCGACGTCCTCGCCACCATCCAGGCCGACCAGGACGCCGTCATCCGGGCCGGCTCCCGCGGCGCGCTCGTCGTCGACGGCGGTCCCGGCACCGGCAAGACCGTCGTCGCCCTGCACCGCGCCGCCCACCTCCTCTACTCCGATCCCCGCCTCGGCCACCGCCGCGGCGGCGTCCTGTTCGTCGGCCCCAGCCGCCCCTACCTCGCCTACGTCTCCGACGTCCTGCCCAGCCTCGGCGAAGAGGGCGTACAGACCTGCGTCCTGCGCGACCTCGTCGCCGAGGGCGCCGACGCCGCCGTCGAGGACGATCCGGAGACCGCCGCCCTCAAAGCCTCCGCCGACCTGGTCAAGGCGATCGAGCCCGCCGTCGGCATCTACGAGGAGCCGCCCGCCGAGGGCATGGCCGTCTCCACCCACTGGTCCGACATCTGGCTCAGCCCCGCCGACTGGGCCGCCGCCTTCGACGCCGTCGAACCCGGCACCCCGCACAACGAGGCCCGCGACCAGATCCTGGAGGAACTCCTCACGATCCTGGTCGACAAGGACGGCGGTTTCGATCCCGAGAGCGGTGAGGACGGCCAAGGCGGCGACGGTCACGACGGTGCGCCCACTCCCGACATGCTCCGGCGCTCCCTCCGCCAGGACCGCGACCTGATCAAGACCCTCAACCGCGCCTGGCCGATGATCGACGCGGACGACCTCGTCGGCGACCTCTGGACCGTCCCCGCCTACCTGCGCAAATGCGCCCCCTGGCTCGGCCCCGAGGACGTCCGCAAACTCCAGCGCGCCGACCCGAAGGCATGGACCGTCTCCGACCTCCCCCTCCTCGACGCCGCCCGGCTGCGGCTCGGTGACCCCGAGGCAGCGGTGCGCAAGCGCCGCCGCGAGGCCGCCGTCGCCGCCGAACGCGCCCGCCGGGCCGTCGTCATCGCCGACATCCTGGAGAACAGCGAGATCGACGAGAGCCAGGGCGCGGTCGGGATGCTGCGCGGGCGGGACCTCCAGGACACCCTCATCGACCAGGACGCGCTGACCGGCCCCGAACCCGACCTGCTCGCCGGCCCGTTCGCGCACGTCATCGTCGACGAGGCGCAGGAACTGACCGACGCCGAATGGCAGATGCTGCTCCAGCGCTGCCCCTCCCGCAGCTTCACCATCGTCGGCGACCGCGCCCAGGCCCGGCACGGCTTCACGGAGACCTGGCGGGAGCGGCTGGAACGGGCCGGGATCGACCGCGTCACCGTGGCCACCCTCGGCATCAACTACCGCACCCCGCAAGAGGTCATGACGGAAGCCGAACCGGCCATCCGCGCCGTCCTCCCGGACGCCAACGTGCCCGTCTCCATCCGCAGCAGCGGCATCCCCGTCACCCGTGGCTCCGTCGCCGACCTGGACTCGGTGCTCGGCGCCTGGCTCGCCGAGCACACCGACGGCGAGGGGATCGCCTGCGTCATCGCCGGCCCCTCGGACCGGGTCTCGGTCCCAGCTGCCTCCCGCATACGGTCGCTCACCCCCGAGCTCTCGAAGGGGCTGGAATTCGATCTCGTCGTCCTCATCGACCCGGACAGCTTCGGCGACGGCCGCGGCGACGGCATCGAAGGCGCCGTCGACCGCTACGTCGCCATGACCCGCGCGACCCAGCAGCTCACCATCCTCACCAGCACCGCTGGGTGAGGGAGGGGGCCTACCGGCTCTGCTCCGCGCACTCCTCCAGCACCGGCAGCGCCTTCTCCAGCCCCCCGTCCGCGTCGGCGAACGGCAGCCGCAGATGGTGGCGGAAGCCGTCCACGGCGGAGAAGGCCGGGCCGGGTACGACGAACACCCCGGCCCGCCGCGCCAGTTGGGCCATGGCCTCGGTGTCCGCGCCGGGGATCTCCACCCACAGGGCGGAGCCCCCGGCCGGCCGCTCCCAGCGCCAGTGCGGGACCCGTGCCCGTAGCAGCCGCTCGGTCTCCGCCAGCCGGTCCCGCAGCCGGGCGCGGCGCAGGGCGCGGGCCTCGGGCAGCCGCTGGAGGAGCTGTACGGCCACCAGTTGCTCCACGACCGGGCAGGCCAGATCCACGGACTTCTTGATCTCGGCGAGCCGGGCGATGACGGTGGGCGAGGCGCGTACCCAGCCCAGCCGGAGGCCGCCCCAGAACAGTTTGGACATCGTGCCGAGGGTCGCGGTCGCGGCGGGCGGCAGGTGTGTGGCGAGGGATGCGGGCGCGGAGTCGTCGTGCAGAGCGAGTTCCGCGTAGGAGTTGTCCTCGACGGTGTACAGGCCGTGCTCGGCCAGCACGCCCGTCCACGCCTGCCGGGCCCGCGCGTCCAGCGCCCGGCCGGTGGGGTTGTGGACCGCGGGCTGGAGATAGACCAGCCGGGGGCGGATGTGGCGGACGAGACGGCCGAGAGCGGTGGGCTCGGTACCCGCCTCCAGCGGTACGAGCCGCGCCCCGCGCGCCCGCAGCGCCTCCAGCGCCCCGCGGTATGTGGGGTCCTCCACGATCACGCTGTCACCGGGCTGCACCAGCCCCTGTGTGATCAGCCATACGGCCTGCTGGGACCCGGCCGTGACGAGGATCTGGTCCGCCGAGGTCGGCAGCCCCGCCGCCCGGTGATACCCGGCGATCGCCTCGCGCAGCGCCGGGAGCCCGTACGGCTGGTACCCGTCGTCCAGCAGCGCCGCCGCGAGATCCCGGGCGGGCAGGTCGCGTACCGCGTCGGCCACCGCGGGCAGACCGTCCAGCGCCCCGCTGGACAGGTCGATGCCGCCGTCGCGGGCCCCGAAACCGGCGAGCCGCCCCTCGCTCGCGGGCGCGTCGGCCGCGCCCGCGCCGCGCAGCCGCGACCCGCTGCCCTGCCGGCTCTCCAGCCAGCCCTCGGCCTCCAGC
>NZ_JBHVHQ010000703.1:0-4578 GCF_042800135.1 Streptomyces sp. NPDC057654
AGAGGATGACGGCGGCGCCGCGCAGGGCCAGTGCGCGGGCCGTGGCGGCGCCGAGGACGCCGCCGCCGATGACGGCGACGCGCGGCGGGGCGAGGGGAGAGGGCGCGGTCATGGGGCTTCCTCCGTATCCGTAGGGGATTCGTACAGCGACGTCAGGCGGAAGTGCTCTCTTCGGGGTCTTCTTCGGCGATTGCTTCGGGATTCGCTTCGGGGCTTTCGTCCGGAGCAGGGGCGGGCGCCGGGCGGCCCGAGCCGAGGGCGCAGCCCAGCAGGACGACGGCGGAGGCCGCGATGCCGTACACCGCGTACGGCACGACGGTGCCCAGGAGCTGGGCCGCGCCGCAGCCCGCGAGCCCGGCCAGCATCGAGGCGAGCGCGGCGGCGGGCGTCAGCCGGAACCGGCGGCGCAGCGCGTAGCCGAGGAACAGCGGGGCGGCGAGCGCCGCGGCCGAGTACGCGTAGGTGGCGACCAGCCAGGTGAGCGCGGTCGGGTAGGAGATGGCGAGGACGGCGGCGATCGCGGTGACCACGACGGTGCAGAGCCGGGAGAGCGCCACCGTCCGCCGGTCGGTGCGCCGCCTCCCGGCGACGCCGCTGTACAGGTCGCGCACCAGGTTGGTGACGACGGACTGCAACGCGCTGCCGGACGTCGAGACGATCGTGGCCACCAGGAACGCCCCGTAGGTGACGAGCAGCAGCGGCGGCAGCCGCGTGATCAGCCAGCCCGCCGCGTCCTCCGGGTTGCCGAGGCCCGGGTGCTGTGCGCGCACGGACAGCCCGATGGCCGCCGCGTAGACGCCGCCGACCAGGATGGTCAGCCCGCTGAGGATGATGCCGCGACGGGCGTCGGCCACGTTCTTGGTGGCGAAGATGCGCTGGTAGTAGAGCTGGTTGGTGAGGGTGCCGGGCAGGATCGCGGCCACCCACAGCCAGATCTGGTCGCCGCCGGCGGCGAAGAGGCCGCTGGGCCGCCACAGCCGGTCGGGCACGTGCGCGGTGATGCCGCTCCAGCCGCCGGCCAGATGGACGGCGTAGGCGGCGACCACCAGCGACATCACGATCTTGAAGATGCCGAAGACGAAGTCCGTCCAGGCCACCGAGGTCAGCCCGCCCGGCAGCACGAACAGCAGGGAGCCGACGGCGATGACCGCGATCAGCAGGCTCGGCGACAGACCCGTCAACTGCCCGAACAGCTGGGAGAAGGCGACGAACTGCGTTGCCAGCCAGCCGAACGGCACGACCAGGGCGCAGACTCCGGCGAGCGCGACGGTGGTGCGGCTGCGCCCGAACAGGCGCGTGACGATGTCGGGGACGGTGCTGAAGCCCTGGTCGCGCAGCCAGCGTGCGGTCAGGGAGAGGCCGAAGAAGCCCAGTACGACGCAGAGTTCGTACGCGAAGACCGACCAGCCGGCGGCGTACGCGATGCCGACGTGGGCGATGAGGATGCCGCCGCCCGAGGCGGTCGCGAACTGGGTGATGACGACGACGATGAGGGGCAGGGACTCGGGGGCGGAAAGCCAGTCGGCGGAGTTCTCGGCCCGGCGGCCGAAGTACGCCGACAGCAGCGCGCCGGCGGCGATGATGAGCAGGCCCGCGGCGGTGATCGCGGCGATCTGGGCGGTGGAGTGGTGCGGCAAAGGTCACGCTCCATGGGAGGCAAGGGGCCTGGAGGTGTGGTGTGCCGTGCTGGGTGGGGGCGTGGGGTGTCAGCCGCCGAAGCGCGCCGGGTCGAGGAAGGAGATGTCGTAGGCGGACTTCCCCTCCGTGACCAGCGAGGCCGCGATCTCCCCGAAGACGGGGGCGAGTTTGAAGCCGTGCCCGGAGAACCCGGCGAGGAGGGTGGCGT
This sequence comes from Streptomyces sp. NPDC057654, assembly GCF_042800135.1. Taxonomy (NCBI): domain Bacteria; kingdom Bacillati; phylum Actinomycetota; class Actinomycetes; order Kitasatosporales; family Streptomycetaceae; genus Streptomyces; species Streptomyces sp. NPDC057654. The sequence goes on from NZ_JBHVHQ010000703.1 coordinate 1,847, forward strand.
CGCGGGCGCCCGGCAGCGGGCCGAGCAGCGCGTGCTCGTCGGCGCTGAACGCCTCGGCGTACACGCCGATGCGCACCGGGTGCGGCACGAGCCCGGGGAGCAGCCGGGCCACGGCGGCGGAGGCGGCACGGGCGAACCCGGCGTCCGCGCCGCGGGGCAGGTCTTCGGGGGCCTCGGCGTCGGGCCAGGGCAGATGGTGCGGCACGATCTTGACGGCGGTTCCGTCGAGCACGGGGAAGCAGGAGAAGCCCGCCTCGGGATGGCGCCGGATGGCGATCGGCAGCCGGTCGGGCCGGTGCGCCGCGACGTCCCGGGCGGCGAACCACGCGGCCGTGATGCGCCGGCCCCGCAGCGGAAGGCCCGCGAGCCGCGCGAACGAGCCGGACCAGGGCCCCGGGCTGAGGACGACGTGGTCGGCGTCGTACGTCGCCTCCCCGGCCGGGTTCTCGGCGCGGACGCGCCAGCCGCCGCCGGGGCGTTCGTCGAGGCCGGTCACCCGGTGATACGGCAGCAGGCGGGCGCCCAGTGCCCGCGCGCGGGCGAGCGCCGCCTGCACGGCGGGCTCGGGGCGCAGCACGCCGGCCCGCGGGTCGAGTACGGCGATCTCGCCGTCGTCCAGGCGGTGCTGCGGGAACCGCCGGGCGGCCTGCGCGGCGTCCAGCACCTCGATGTCCAGGCCGTGTTCGGCGGCGCTGCCCCGTACGGCCCGTAGGTCGGGGTGGTCCGGCGCGCCGAGGGTGAGGCCGCCGCAGAGGGTGAGCAGGGCGCGGTCGGCCTCGCTTTCGAGGCGGCGCCACAGCTCGTAGGAGCGGCGCAGCAAGGGGATGTAGGACGCGCCTTCCTTGTAGGCGGTGCGGAAGATCCGCGACTCGCCGGCCGAGGCGCCGCGGTCGTGGCCGGGGCCGTACGCGTCGAGGGCGAGGACCTCGGCGCCCCGGGCGGCGAGGTGCCAGGCCGTCATGGCGCCGATGACGCCGGTGCCGATGACGGCGACGCGCAGCGGGGGAGTGGGCATGGGGTGCCTTCCGACGAAGGGGGTCAGGGCCCGTCCGGCACCTCCAGGACCGACTGCTCGACGAAGAACTCCGTGCGGCCCGGGCGCATGACGTGCCACATGGCCTCCGCGAGAGAGCCGTCGGTCAGCCGGGTCAGCCGTCGCAGCCGGAGGACGGCGACGCCGGGCGGGGTCGCCAGCAGGCCGGCGGTCTCCGCGTCCAGGACCAGGGCCTCGACGTACATCCGCGACGTGCTGACCGGGATGCCGGTGCGGTGGAAGTAGTGCAGGACGGTGAGGTGTTCGAGCTCCTCGCTCAGCAGGCGCGGGGCGAGGCGGTAGGGCACGGCGGTCAGTTCGACGGCGAGCGGTTCGCCCTGTTCGTCGTACTTGACGCGGCGCAGCTCGTTGACGGGGTCGGTGTCGGTCAGTCCTGGCAGGGCGACTCCGGCGTCGCCCGCCGGGATGACGCGGGCGGAGTGGACGACGTGCGGGCCGGGCACTTCGGGCCCGGTCTGCCGCACATCGGTGAAACGCAGCAGATTCTCCTGGCGCGCGCCCTCGGCGACGAAGGTCCCCCGTCGCCGGTAGCGGACCACGAGGCCCGCCCGGGCGAGTTCGTGCAGGGTGCGCTGCGCGGTGGCGCGGCTCACCCCGTACTCCTCGCACAGCTCGGCCTCCGTCGGAACCCGGGAGCCGGGCGGCAGTTCACCCGAGGTGATCCGGGACTCGATCTGGGCCCGGATCCGCTGGTACTTGGGTACGCCCATTGATTTGATACAACCATTCGCCAATTGACCGGTCAATAGTGTGGAGCGGTTCGGTCTCCACCCATGGTCGCGGCCGGCGCATGGACGACGGTCTCGGGGTGCTGTGGAACACCGGCCTCCCCGAGACCGTCGACGGCCCGTTACGGGACGCGGCTCGTAGCCGCCTCGCGGATCAGCGCCCGGCCGTCCGCGGGGGTGATGGTCCGGCCCACGACCATCCGCAGGGTGTCCGCCGTCACCGCGAGCACGTACGAGGCGTGCGTCGGGTACAGCTTCGCCAACTCGGCCTTGGAGAAGGGGACCTCGTGCCCGGCCTCACTACAGCCCGGCCCGCCGGAGGTGCCGTACCAGGTGCTGGTGGGTACGTCCACGTACGGCGAGCGGAGGCCGCCGGTGACGTTGCCGTGCCGGTCCAGCACGGGCTCGCCGTTCTTCACGGTGATGGGGGCGGAGCGCGGCGGGGCGATGCCGCGCTCGGTCCACTGCTCCAGGTTGCGCAGCGTCGCGTCGAAGAAGATGTAGCTCGGGAAGCGGCTGCGCGGGCCCTCGGCGCAGGTGGCCGGCGGGACGTCGCGCCCGGTCTTCTCGATGTCGGCGGGGCGGGCCGAGTAGGTCAGGTCGTCCGGGGACGCGTGGCCGGCGCCGGCCATCTCGTAGCCGCGGTAGCGGTCGCCGGGGGCGTCGCTGTCGGGGCGGCGGGAACCGATGCCCGTCAGGTAGTCGGTCTGCGACATCACGTGGACGACGGGCACGCCGATGTCCTTGATCTGGAAGCGGGGATCGCCGGCGGGCGGCAGCGAGGCGCACTGGTTGATGGGGGCGAGCCCGACGAAGCCGGCCCCGGCGGTGGCGACGAGGTAGCCGTCATAGATGGGCTTGCCGCCGTTGGCCTGGTCGGCGAGCGGCCGTACGCCGTTGATCCAGTCGTAGAGGTAGCCGCCGGTCTGCGAGTAGCCGAAGCCGTAGAC
>NZ_JBHVHQ010000704.1:0-4567 GCF_042800135.1 Streptomyces sp. NPDC057654
CCCGAGCTCAGCTCGGGGCCCTTCAAGAAACGAAAACGTGCTAACGGAACCGGCCTACGGCAACTGCGTGGCGCGGGCCTCGCGCCTGTTGTCGCGGAAGGTGTTGACGCGGCGGGCCGTGGCGAAGAGGGGGATCACCGCGCCCAGGACGACCTGGAGGGCGCAGCCCGTCTGGAGGAGGAGTTCGCCGCCGGGGGCGTCGAAGGCCCAGGCGGCCAGGAGGCCCATGCTCAGGACGATCCAGCCGAGCATCGCGACGGCGAGGCGGCCGCGCGGCTTGGGGTATTCGACGCGGCTCACCATCAGCCAGGCCACCCCGACGATCGCGAGGAGCGTCGGCATGAACGGGAGCTCCAGGAGGACGATGGAGACGACCGTCAGTGCCCCGAAGGGGCTCGGCATGCCCTGGAAGATGCCGTCGCGCAGTTGTACGCACGAGAAGCGCGCGAGCCGGAGCACGACGGCCAGCAGGACCACGATCGCGGCGACCGCCGAGACCCGCTGGTGGGCGTCGTCGGCGACCATTCCCCAGACGACCACGAAGTACGCGGGCGCGAGCCCGAAGCTGATCAGGTCGGAGAGGTTGTCCAGCTCGGCGCCCATCGCCGAGCTGCGCAGCTTGCGTGCCACGAGCCCGTCGAAGAGGTCGAAGACCGAGGCGAGGAGGATCAGTATCACCGCCGTGGCCGCGCTGTGCCGGGCCATGCCGCCGTCCTCGTTGCCCGTCAGGTGCGGGATGAGGACGCCGGTGGTGGTGAAGTAGACGGCCATGAAGCCGCAGATGGCGTTGCCCAGGGTGAGGGTGTCCGCTATCGAGAGCCGGGTGGACAGGGGGATGTCCGCTACGTCGGCGTCCGCCTCGTGATCCGGGTGTTCCGCTTCCGGGACCCAGGCCGCCTGTGTGTCGGGATCAATCACGGTCAAGGCGAGTCACCCCCGCCGTGGTCGCCTGGCCGACCTCGACCGCGGCCTCGATGCCCTCGGGGAGGTAGACGTCGACGCGCGAGCCGAAGCGGATCAGACCGATCCGGTCGCCCTGCTCGACCTTGGCGCTCTGCGGCACGTACGGCACGATGCGGCGGGCCACCGCACCGGCGATCTGGACCATCTCGATGTCGCCGAGCTCGGTGTCGAAGTGCCAGACGACGCGCTCGTTGTTCTCGCTCTCCTTGTTGAACGCCGGTACGTACCCGCCGGGGATGTGCTTGACGGAGCGCACCGTGCCGCCCATGGGGGCGCGGTTGACATGGACGTTCAGGGGGCTCATGAAGATCGCCACGCGGGTGCGCCCGTCCTTCCACGGCATGATGCTCTGCACCACACCGTCGGCGGGGGACAGGACGCGGCCCTCGGGGATCTCGCGCTCGGGGTCACGGAAGAACCACAGCATTCCCGCCGCGAGCGCGGTGGTGGGTACGGCGAGCGCCGCCCAGCGTCCGGAGCGGCGGGCACGGGTGAGGCTGACCGCGGCCGTGGCGACGGTCGGGACGAGCCACGGCGAGGCCCCGCGCGCGAGGCGGACGCGGCCGCGAGGTGCAGAGGATTGGCTGTGGGGCATGGATGACCTTCGTAGCGGAGGATGCCGCGTAACGGAACGGGGGGACGGCGGCTTTCCGGGGATGCTATCGGTTGCGAGCGGCAACTGGGCAAGCGCCAGGGCCAGTCGGTGGCCGAACTCCGATGACAGGGTGTGATCTACTTCTCGTAGAAAACACCTCATAAAGGACATTTATCCCTGGAATCGGTACTCTTCAAGTAGCCGACGACCAATGATCATTTTCTGGATCTCGGCGGTGCCTTCACCGATGAGCAGCATCGGGGCCTCGCGGTAGAGGCGCTCGATCTCGTACTCCTTGGAGAAGCCGTAGCCGCCGTGGATGCGGAACGCGTCCTCGACCACCTCCTTGCAGTACTCGGAGGCCAGGTATTTGGCCATGCCGGCTTCGAGGTCGTTGCGCTGTCCCGAGTCCTTCTTGCGCGCCGCGTTCACCATCATCGCATGGGCCGCTTCGACCTTTGTCCCCATTTCAGCCAATTTGAACTGAATGGCCTGATGTTCGGCGATGGGTTTTCCGAAGGTGTGCCGCTGCTGTGCGTACGCGGCTCCCAACTCAAAGGCACGCTGCGCCACTCCGCACCCACGCGCCGCTACATTCACCCGGCCGACCTCGACGCCGTCCATCATCTGGTAGAAACCCCGCCCGGTGGCCCCGCCGAGCACGCGATCGGCCGGAACCCGCAGCCCGTCCATGATCAGTTCGGTGGTGTCGACGCCCTTGTAGCCCATCTTGTCGATCTTGCCCGGAATGGTGAGACCCGGCTTGACCTGGCCGAACCCCGGCTCCTTCTCGACCAGGAACGTGGTCATCGACTTGTGCCGCGCCGTGCCCTCCGGGTGCCCCTCGTCCGTACGGCACAAAACCGCCACGAGTGAGGACGTGCCGCCATTGGTGAGCCACATCTTCTGCCCCGTGAGGACGTAGCCGTCGCCGTCCCGCACGCCCTTGGACGTGATCGCCGACACATCCGAGCCCAGCGCCGGCTCGGACATCGAGAACGCCCCGCGGATTTCCCCCGCCGCCATTTTTGGCAGGAAATAGTCCCTCTGCTCCTCGGTGCCGTGCTGTTTCAGCAGATAAGCGACGATGAAGTGGGTGTTCACGATCCCCGAGACGCTCATCCAGCCGCGTGAGATCTCCTCCACGCACAGCGCGTACGTGAGAAGGGACTCACCGAGGCCGCCGTACTCCTCCGGAATCATCAGGCCGAACAACCCCAGTTCGGTGAGGCCCTCGACGATCCGCGTCGGATATTCGTCGCGGTGCTCCAGCTCGGTCGCGACCGGCAGGATCTCTTTGTCGACGAAGTCACGTACGGTGGAGAGGATTTCCCGCTGGACATCGGTCAGGGAATCGGTCTGCGCCAGGCGTCCCATGGTTACTCCTCCACCTTCTTCAGCTGCTGAACCTGCTGAGCCTGCTGCGACGTCTTCACCCTCGCCGCCTGGGGCTGGGGGCGGCCCGGCTGTTCGCCGCCGCGCTCCTGCACATAAGCCTCGGTGGGCACCATCACCTTGCGCCGGAAAACGCACACCACGGTGCCGTCCTGCTTGTAGCCCTTCGTCTCCACGTACACGATCCCGCGGTCGGACTTGGATTTTGACGGAATCTTGTCGAGCACCTCCGTCTCGCCGTAGACCGTGTCCCCGTGGAACGTCGGCGCCACATGCCGCAGCGACTCGACCTCCAGATTGGCGATGGCCTTGCCCGAGACATCCGGCACCGACATGCCCAGCAGCAGCGAATAGATGTAGTTGCCGACGACGACGTTCTTGCCGAAGTCCGTCGTGTGCTCCGCGTAATGGGCGTCCATATGCAGCGGGTGGTGGTTCATCGTGAGCAGACAGAAGAGGTGGTCGTCGTACTCGGTGACGGTCTTTCCCGGCCAGTGCCGGTAGACGTCGCCGACGGTGAACTCCTCGTAGATGCGGCCGAACCGCATGGCGCTCACGCCTCCGGTGCTTCGAACGCGGTGGTGCGCCGCATCCCCGCGGCCCGGCCCTTGCCCGCGACGACCAGCGCCATCTTGCGGCTCGCCTCGTCGATCATCTCGTCGCCGAGCATCGCGGAGCCCTTCTTCCCGCCCCGCTCCGAGGTGTGCCACTCATAGGCGTCGAGGATCAGCTCCGCCCGGTCGTAGTCCTCCTGCGAGGGCGAGAAGACCTCGTTGGCCGCCTCCACCTGACCGGGGTGCAGCACCCACTTGCCGTCGTACCCCAGTGCCGCCGCGCGCCCCGCGACCTCGCGGAAGGCGTCCACGTCGCGGATCTGGAGGTACGGCCCGTCGATGGCCTGGAGGTCGTGCGTACGGGCCGCCATCAGGATGCGCATCAGGATGTAGTGGTACGCGTCGGCCCCGTAGCCGGGCGGCTGCTGCCCGACGACCAGCGTCTTCATGTTGATGGACGCCATGAAGTCGGCGGGGCCGAAGACGATGGTCTCCAGTCGTGGTGAGGCCCCCGCGATCTCGTCGACGTTCACCAGCCCCTTGGCGTTCTCGATCTGCGCCTCGATGCCGATCCGGCCGACCTCGAAGCCCATCGTCTTCTCGATCTGGGTGAGCAGCAGATCGAGCGCCTGGACCTGCGCGGCGTCCTGCACCTTCGGCAGCATCAGGCAGTCGAGGTTGTGGCCCGCGCCCTCGACGACCGTCACCACGTCGCGGTAAGTCCACTCGGTGGTCCAGTCGTTGACCCGTACGACCCTGGTCTTGCCCGTCCAGTCGCCCTTGTTGAGCGCGTCCACGATGGTGTGCCGCGCGCCTTCCTTGGCCAGCGGCGCGCACGCGTCCTCCAGGTCCAGGAAGACCTGGTCGGCGGCGAGGCCCTGGGCCTTCTCCAAAAAGCGCGGGTTGCTGCCCGGCACGGCGAGGCAGGAGCGGCGCGGACGCAGGCGGTTGACAGTCATGCGGGGACCTCCAGGGGGTCGAGCCTGTTCGCTTTCCGGATCTCGTCGACGATACGGCCGATGATCTCCGTGATTCCGAAGTCCTTCGGGGTGAAGACCGC
>NZ_JBHVHQ010000705.1:0-4565 GCF_042800135.1 Streptomyces sp. NPDC057654
GCGGTGGCCTCCACCATGACCAGGCCCATGCCGAAGGCGTGGGTCAGGTAGTGCGGCAGGTGCCAGTGGGGGGCGGGGAGGTTGCCGGGGGCGGCCTGGTAGGTGCTCATGGCGGGCAGGCCGAGGCGGTGGCGCAGTTCGACCGCGCGCAGGCGCAGGGGAGCGGAGAGCGGGTTCATCGATCCTCCGGTTCACGGGTTCGAGAGTTCGCCAGGTGTGCGGCGGCCGTACTGAGCGCGCGGTCGTAGGGGTCGGGGACGCCTGCGGGCAGGGGCGCGTACATGTCGCGGGTGTCGATCTCCACCAGGCCCGCCAGGAGCCGCGCCGTGCCGGGGAAGCTGTCCGGGGCGGCGGGCGGCACGTCGAGGCCCAGGGCGGGGGCAAGGTGCGGGTCGGCGAACAGCGGCAGTTCGTGCAGCGGCCGGGCCGGGGTGCCGGCGCGGATGCCGGCCGCGCGCAGCGCCCGCACCACCCGCTCCACCGGGGCGTCGGCGGCGTCGGTGCGCCAGTGCCACTTGTACAGCGCGCCGCCGGTGCGCCCGGCGGGCGCGGGCAGCGGGGTGAGGGCGGGCAGACGGGAGGCGAGCAGAGCCTCCACCGCCTGCTGGCGCGCGGTCTTGGCGGCCAGGGTCTGCGGCAGGCGCCGCAGGTGGTCGGCGACCAGCACGGCCGCCACGGGGGTGGGGCGGCGGTTGTGCCCGGCCCCGGTCGCCGCCAGGGCCCGCAGCCGCTCATCGCGCACCCGGGCCAGGGCCCGGTGCTTGGGCTGCGACAGGGCCAGCGCCCGCTCCCACACGGCGCGGTCCGCGGTGGCCAGCAGCCCCGCCTTGCCGCCGCTGACCATCTTCCAGGTGCCCAGCGAGAAAACGCTCACGTCGCCGGTGAGCCCGGCCGGCCGCCCCCGCCAGGCCAGACCGTGCGCGTGCGAGCAGTCCGCCACCAGCGCCAGGCCGTGGCGGCCGCAGAAGTGGCGCACCGCATCGAGCGGCACCGGACGGCCCCAGGTATGGGTGACGGTGAGCGCGACGGTGCGCGGGGTCAGCCGGGCCGCCGCGTCGTCCAGATCGATGCCGCCGCTGGCGGCATCCGCGTCGCACAGCACCGGCCGCAGCCCCTGCCCGAGCATCGCCGTCGCGGTGGCGCGGAAACTGTGGCTGGCCACCAGCACGTCGCTGCCCGGCTCCAGCCGCAGCGCGGCGTAGGCCGCCTCCAGCGCCCCGGTGCCCGAATCGCACAGCATCACCCGCCGTCCCGGCGCCAGGATGCGCGCGGCCAATTCCTCGCACGTGTCGATCTGCGGATGGCCGGCACCGGCCGCCGCCATGTCCCCCGACTGCAGCAGCCGCCCCACCGCCAGATGGGCCTCCCGCGACCACCACGGCCACAACGGCCCCCCGCCCCGCAGGCCTTGCGGCGCGGGCGCGGTCGTGAGCGTCGTCAGCGCCATGGGCTCCTCGTCTCCTGCTCGGGCCACGTGGCCGGACCCGGCGTGCGCCGTAGCAGCGGCCAGCTCGCCGACGCCGCGACCACCGCGGCCCACCGCTGCGCCACCGGCCCGGCGTGCAGCTCGCGCACCGCCGGAGTGCGGACCGGCCCCCGTGGGCCCGTCGGCCAGCCCAGCGCCGGCAGCTCCCGCTCCACGGCGCCCACCGCCGCCTCCAGAACCTCCAGGCCGACCCCGGCGCCGGCGCGTCGCGCGGACGCCTCGCCGATCAGCGCCGCCCGCTCCGGCCAGGAGCACAGCACCCCCAGCTCCCGTACGACGTCGGCCGGTTCATCAGGGGTGTGCACCAGCGTCAGCGCGCGGTTCGGACTGCCCCCGGCATCGCGCAGCGTGCCCCCCGCCCGCCGGCGCGGGTCGTTACGGCCCTTGACGCCGGTCATCCGGGCGCAGGCCGGCCCGCCCCGGGCGTCGGCCCACAGCACCAGCAGGCCCGGCCCCAGCGCGGCGACCGCGTCCAGCAGCACCAGCCGCTCCGCGGTCGCCCACCGGCACGTGTAGGCCCACAAGGACCGCACCGCGCACCGCTCCAGCCGCACCGGCATCACCGCCAGCGGCGCGAAGTCCGCCGCGGCGGCCGCGGCCAGGATTTGCCGCGTCGTGCCGGCCGCGAGCGCGTCGGGGCGCACATACATCAGCGCCGTCCTCTGCGCGAACGCGTACGCACCGTCCTCGCCGAGCCCGGCCACCAGCGCGGCCCACCCCTCCAGGGCGAACAGGTCCCCGGCGAACACCTCCTTCTTGCCGCCGACTTCGGTCAGCCGGGCCCAGTCGGGGCCCGCCAGATCACAGGCGGCATCCCGTTGTGCACACGGCCATCGGTCCCCTGACGATGACGGCACTGGCACACGCACCAAGGCCTCCCTCCCGTCGCGACAGCGCGACATAAACCACCGGCCCCGCCCGGCGGGCAGGGCTTCAGCGGCGTCACCGACCGATCGGCGAAGGCCGGCAATCCGGTCTCACTTCCGCTGCCGTGCGCCGCGCTCACCCATCGGGCGCGGTGACGCCGGCAACGCAGGACGACGCCGGCCGGCCCCGCCCCGGACCGGTGGGCCGGGGCACCGTGGAGAACGCCCGTGCCACGGGCGGCCCTCGCGGAGGCGGCCCCGCCGACCGGAGCCAGCGCCGTGGCCGAAGGAGCGCGAGGCGGCCGGCGGACAGGTTGCGAGCCACCCGCGACGACGGCTCTCCCTGCCGCATGGCAGCCCTGGCCCGTGCGTTGTGGTCCAGCTGGTTCACCCCCAGGCGTGAAGCTGCGGCGGCCCGTGTCCTCATCACACCTGCTGCTCTCCGGCGCGGGGAGGGCTCGCAGGGGGGCTCACAACTCGCACCCACGGTTCACCCAGCGTCCGCAGGGCAATACGGTCAGTGCCTCAACGCGGACGGGCCTGCGCCGTTCGCATCCCGCGCATCGACAGGACCGGCGACCGGCCGGTTCCTCCTGTGGCGACCGAGGCCGCTGATGTGGAAGAGAAGAGGACTCGGGTGGCATCAACCAGCCGCCGGGAGCGTCCGCCGAACGCGGACCTGGCCCGGCTCATCGAAGTCTGCGGCGCGAGCCACAAGTCCTTGGCCCTGCGGGTCAACCAGCTCGCCCAGCAGGCCGGCATCGAAACCGGGTATTCCCACACCAGTGTCGGCAACTGGTGCAAGAGGGGAATGGTGCCCAAATGGCCGATTCCGACTCTCCTCGCCCAGGCGATCGCCGAACGGCTCGGCGGGCCCGTGACGCTGTCCCAGATAGGTATGGACGATGCACGGACACCCGAGACCGATATCGGATTGGCTTTCCCGAGGGACCGCGACGACGCGGTCCAAGAGGCCACAACGTTCTGGAGTTTCGTGAACCGCCGCGACTTTCTGACCGGATCCGGCTTCGCCGCATCCGCCTTCACCACCCCCGTGACCCGCTGGCTGGTCACCCCCGCCGACGAACCCGCCCACCACCGCGGCACCAGACAGGTCGGCCGGGCCGACCTCGAAGAACTCCGTGACGCGGCCGACGAAGCCCGCCGCTGGGACTCCAAATACGGCGGCGGAAACTGGAGAGCCAACTCCGTCACCGCCTGCCTCCGGGAACGAGCCGCCCCACTGCTGCACGGCTCCCGCACCGACGCGGTCAGCCGCGAGCTGTTCTCCGTCACCAGCCAGCTGTCCCGCCTGGCCGGCTTTGCCGCCTTCGACGTCGGCCAGCACGACGTCGCGCAACGGCACTTCATCCAGGCTCTCCGCCTCGCCCGCGCGGCCGGCGACGTCCAGCTCGGCTGCTACGTCCTGACCACCATGGCGATGCAGTCACTGCTGCGCAATTTCGGCTCCGAGGCCATCGACATGGCCCAGGGCGCCTACGAACGGTCGAAAGGGCAGGCCGCCCCCAGAGTCCTCGCCTTCACCAAACTGATCGAGGCCCGCGCCCACGCCCGCGTAGGGGACGCCCAGGCGGCCTCGCGCGCCCTGAAGGGCTCTGAGGATCTCCTGAGCCGGGCGGAAACTTCCAAGGGCTCGGAGCCGGGCTGGATCGACTTCTACCACCATGCCCGCCTCTCCGCGGACGCCGCCGAGGTCTTTCGCGACCTGCGAAACCCCCAGGCTGCCCTGCGCTGGGACCGGCAGGCCGCCGCCATGCCCCCCGACGCGTTCACCCGCTCGGTCGGGATGCGACTGGCGATCGTGGGAACCGTCCACCTGCAGGCCCGCGATCTGGACACCGGTCTGGACCTGGGCAACCGGTCCGTGGACATCCTCGCCCATGTCCGCTCCGCCCGGGCCCAGGACTACGTCCGCGAGTTCAACGCGGCCCTCGCGCCCTGGCGGCGCGAACCGGCCGTCCGCGCCTTCCTCCACCGCACCCGCACCGAACTCGGCATCGCCCCCGAACATCGCAGCGGGAGAGCTGCATTCATGTAGGTCGACGCAGAAATAGTGTGGCGCACGAGCGCACAGTAAGCCGAGGCGAAGGCGGCTGACCGGCCGCCGGAAATGGTTTATACTCCCCATAGCGCTATGGGGGCGTAAACACATTTTGCGACCCCGAGCCCCATGGGGCCCCGCCCGGGCCGGG
>NZ_JBHVHQ010000706.1:0-3723 GCF_042800135.1 Streptomyces sp. NPDC057654
GACTTCCGCGCCCTTCCGCATGCCCGGATCGTCATGCGGGGACCGTCACGCCCCTACCCGTCATGCCCAGAGGTCCGTGACCCGCACGTCCAGTCCCGCCAGCAGCTCGCGCAGCAGCGGGACGCTCAGCCCCAGGACCGTTCCGTGGTTGCCGTCGATGCTCTCGACGAACGGGGCCGCGTAGCCGTCGATCGTGAACGCGCCCGCGACGCGCAGCGGTTCGCCGGTGGCGACATAGGCGGCGATCTCGTCGTCCGTCGGCTCGCCGAAGCGGACGGTGGTGGACGCCGTCGCCGAGGCGCGGCGGCCGTTCGCCGTGTCGATCACGCAGTGGCCGCTGCGCAGAATCCCCGCGCGGCCGCGCATCGCCTTCCAGCGGGCCGTGGCGTCCTCGGCGTCCACCGGCTTGCCGTACGCCTGCCCGTCCAGCTCCAGCACCGAGTCGCAGCCCACGACGAGCGCGCCCGCCGCCTCGGCCCGTACGGACACGGCCTCGGCCTTCGCCTCGGCGAGCACCCGCGCCAGCTCGGCGGGGCTGTCCGCGCTGATCGCGTCCTCGTCCACGCCGCTGACGATCACCTCGGGCGCGAACCCGGCCTGCCGCAGCAGCCCGAGCCGGGCGGGGGACTGGGAGGCGAGCACGAGACGGCGCGAGGGGGTGAGATCCATACGGGCCATGGTAGGCGGGGGCGCGGGGGAGGCGAGCCCGCGGCCGTAGCGGGCAAGCGTCCGATTACGATCGGGACGGCGGCGCACAGGGGTGGGCGCGGACCGGCGAACTGGGGGGACGGATCGTGGCGTTACTGCAACTTGCCTGGTGGACCGTGCGGTCCCGCCGCACCGACTTCATCGGCTCGTTCGTCGCGATGGTCTGCGCTCAGGCGCTGGTCACGGCGTGCGCGGTGCTGCTGGAGTCCGGGGCGCGGGCCGGGGCCGCGGCGGGCGGGCCGGATGTGGTGGCGTTCGCGGTGCCGTTCGGGTTCATCTCGCTGTTCGTGGCGGCGTTCGCGGTGGCGGGTACGTTCTCGCTGTCCGTGCAGCAGCGGACGCGGGAGATCGCGCTGCTGCGGGCGATCGCCGCGACCCCGCGCCAGGTGCGCCGGATGGTGGCCTACGAGGCGGCCGTGGTCACCGTGGCGGCGCTGCTTCCGGGCTGCGGGCTGGGGGTGCTGCTGGCCGCGGGGCTGCGGGCGGCGCTCGCCGGGCAGGGGCTGTTCTCCCCGGATTTCCGGCTGGACTTCGGGCCGGTGAGCCTGGTCTCGGCGGCGGCCGTCTGCTGGGTGACGGCCGAGGCCGCCGTGTGGAGCAGCGGCCGGCGGGCCGCGCGGGTGCGGGCGATGCGGGCGCTGGGCGAGGCGGCGACGCCCCGGCACCGGGCCGGGTGGGTACGTACGGCTGCCGGACTGCTGGTCCTCGGCGGCGGGATCTGGGGGCTGGAGTCCATCGCGGACAGCCCGGGTTCGAGCTCCGACGTCAATGCGGCGTCCGGCATGGTCATGGTCTTCATGATCGCCATCGCGCTGCTCGCCCCCTGGATCGGCCGCCTCGCCGGCGCCGCCTTCGGCGGGCTGTGCAGACTGCTCTTCTCCGGCGTCGGCTTCGTGGCCGGGGCCAACCTCGGCACGGGCCACCGCCGCCTCGCCTCGGCGATCATGCCGCTGGCCCTGACGGTCGCGTTCGCGGCGGTCTCGCTGTTCGTACCGCAGATGAAGTGGCGCGAACAGCAGCGGCAGGACAGCGGGCGCATGGTCGCCGACCAGATCGTCACCAGCGACGACGAACTCCCCGCCGACGCCGTCCGCACGGTCCGCCGGGTGCCGGGAGCGGCCGCCGCGGTCGGCACGACCAGCACGTACGCGAAGGTGCTCACCGGCAAGGCGGGCTCGGACTCGCAGCACGGCCCCGGCGGGGACGCGCAGGCGGTCGGCGACGGGCCGCTCGGGCGAGTGCTCGACCTCGGAGCGGCCAACGATCGTGGTACGACCGAACTCGGCGCGCACGAAGTGGCGTTGAGCGAGCGGCTGGCCCGCGCGGCGGGCGCACGCCCCGGCGACGAGGTGCGCCTGCTCCTGGACGACGACCGCGTCGAGCGCGTACGGGTCGCCTACCGCTACACGCGCGGCAACGGCTTCGGCGACATCGTGCTCCCGCAACGGCTCGCCGCACGCCACCTCATGGACGGCGAGACGCTCGGGCTGGACACCGTGTACGTACGCTCCGCGCCCGGCCGGGAGCGCGCGGTCGCGGACGGGCTCGCCGCGCTCGCCAAGGGGCGGCACGGGCAGTGGCGGGTGCTCGACCACGCCGCGTACGCCGCCGAGGCCCGGCACCGGCAGGACGCGTCGATGACCGTGACGTATCTGCTTCTCGCCGTGATCACCGTCTTCACCTCGATCTCCGTGGTCAACACGCTCGTCATGACGACGATGGAGCGCTCGGGCGAGTTCGCGCTGCTGCGGCTCGTCGGGGCCACCCGCCGGCAGATCGGCCGGATGATGGGCCTGGAGAACGCGGTCACCGTGCTCGCCGCGCTGCTGCTCGGCTCGGCGGTGGCCGGCGCGGTCCTCGTCGGCAGCGCCCGCGCCCTGACCGGCAGCGCCCGGCTGGACCTGTCGCCGTCCGTCACGGCGCTCATCGTGGGCGGCGCGGGGGCACTGGCGCTCGCCACGGGGGTGGTGACGACGCGCATCGCCCTCGCCCAGCGCCCGGCCACGGCGCTCCGCGCGCCGGGGTAGCGCGCCGTGCGCCCCTGAGGGGACGCACAGGACCCGTAACCGGGCACAGGCAGGTGGCGCGCGGCAGCGCTGGGGCGCATGTGCGAAGGGCTCCGCCCCGCCCGCTCCGGCCCGGTTCGTACCCCCGTCGCCACACCCGTACGGCATCGGCACGACCTGCCCGGAAAAGGAGTGGGAGCGGGCCCGAGGGGCGTGCTGTCCTGGTCCCCGGAACGGCGGCCCTCCGGGCCGTCGCCTTCCCGACGGCCGACGGCCCACCGCCGTCGGCGGAGCCCGAGGAGTCCCGCATGCGCGAGCCCTGCCCCGAGCCCGAATCCCTCGCTCCCGAATCTCTAGACCCCGAACCCATCGTCATCGACCTCACCGGCCGCGACATCCACGGCGAGGGGGCCCGGCTGCGGGCCCGCGGCCCCGCGGCGCGCGTCGAACTCCCCGGCGGAGTGCGCGCCTGGTCGGTGACCAGCCCGGACCACCTCAAGCGGCTGCTCACCGACGACCGGGTCTCCAAGGACACCCGGCGGCACTGGGCGGCCTTCGCCGACGGCCGCATCCGCCCCGACTGGCCGCTGTACATCTGGGTGACGACGAACAGCATGGCCACCGGATACGGGCGCGAGCACGCGCGGCTGCGCCGGCTGGTCGCTTCCTCGTTCACCGCGCGCCGCACCCAGGCGCTGCGGCCCCGGATCGAGGCCGTCGTGGAGGGGCTGCTCGACGACCTCGCGGCGGCCGGCGCCCACGGACACCCCGTCGACCTGCGGGAACGCTTCGCCTACCCCGTACCGCTCCAGGTGATCAACGAGCTGATGGGCGTGCCCGAGCGGCTCCGGCCCGCACTGCGGCGCACCGTGGACGCCATGTTCGACACCGCCAACTCCCCGGCGGCGGCCGAGGCCAACACCGCGGAGCTGCGCGCCGTGCTCGGCGCGCTGGTCGAGGCCAAGCGGGCCGCGCCGGGCGACGACCTGACCAGCGCCCTGATCGCCGC
>NZ_JBHVHQ010000706.1:3733-4563 GCF_042800135.1 Streptomyces sp. NPDC057654
GGCGGAGACGGCGGAGACGGCGGGGGCGGCGGGGACGGATACGAGGGCGAGGGCGAGGGCGACGGCCGGGGGCTGAGCGAGGCGGAGCTCGTGGACACCCTGCTGCTGATGTTCGGCGCCGGGCACGAGCCCACCGTCAATCTCATCGACAACGCCGTGCACGCCCTGCTCACCCGCCCCCGCCAACTGGCCCTCGTCCGGGCGGGCCACGCCACCTGGCACGACGTCATCGAGGAGACGCTGCGCGCCGAGACGCCCGTCGCCAACATCCTGATGCGCTACGCGATCGAGGACATCCGCCTGGACGGCGGCCCGCTGATCAGCAAGGGCGACGCCATCATCGCCTCGTACGCCGCCGCCGGCCGCCACCCGGAGCTGCACGGCGACAGCGCCGACCGGTTCGACGTCACCCGCGCCGACAAGGAGCACCTGGCCTTCGGATACGGCGTGCACTACTGCATCGGCGCGCCCCTGGCCCGGTTGGAGGCCGCCGTCGCGCTGCCGCTGCTCTTCGGCCGGTTCCCCCGGCTCCGGCCGGCCGTGCCCGCCGCCGAACTGCGGCAGGTCAGCAGCTTCATCTCGAACGGGCACCACCGGCTGCCGGTGTTCACTTCCTGACGACGGGCCATATCCCCAGTCCCGAGGACAGGCAGGCGTCAGGCCACGCCGAGGATGAAGAACAGGATCACCATGCCGATGGCCAGCACGATGCCCGCCCGGTGGAGCATCGCCTGCGCTTCGCGCAGCTCCTGGGGCGGTTCTTCGGGCGGGTCGGACCACAGCATGAAAACAATGGTCCGGGGGGCACCGGCGCGGCGCCTGAGTACGCG
>NZ_JBHVHQ010000707.1:0-4561 GCF_042800135.1 Streptomyces sp. NPDC057654
CCGCGGCCGACGGCGTCGCCGGCGTCCCCGGCGTCCCCGGCCGCCTCGACCGCGTCGACGCCGGCCAGCCCTACCTCGCCGTCGTCGACTACGCGCACAAGACCGACGCCGTCGAATCGGTTCTCCGCGCCCTGCGCAAGGTCACCAAGGGGCGTATTCACGCCGTTCTCGGCTGCGGCGGCGACCGCGACCCGCACAAGCGCCGGCCGATGGGCGCGGCGCTGGCCCGGCTCGCCGACACCGCCGTGCTGACCTCCGACAACCCCCGCTCCGAGGATCCCCTCGCGATCCTCGCCACCATGCTCGCGGGCGCCGCCGAGGTGCCCGCCCACGAGCGCGGCACCGTCCTCCTCGCGGAGGAGCGTGCCGACGCCATCGCAGCCGCCGTCGCCCGCGCCAACCCCGACGACACCGTTCTCATCCTGGGCAAGGGCCACGAGCAGGGCCAGGACATCGCCGGAGTGGTCCGCCCCTTCGACGACCGCCAGGTTCTGCGCGAGGCCATCGAAGCGGCCCCCCAGCACCGGATCAACCAGGGATGACAGACCGCCATGCGCGTACAACCCTCCCCCCGGAAGCTCTCCCGAACGGCCGGGGGTGATTCGCGGTGATCGACCTGTCCCTCGCCGAGATCACCGCCATCGTCGGCGGGCAGCCCCGCGATCTGCCCGACCCGGAGCAGCGGGTCACCGGGCCGGTCGTGATCGACTCCCGCGACGTACGGCCGGGCGGCCTCTTCGCCGCCTTCGCCGGTGAGCGCGTGGACGGCCACGACTTCGCCGAACGAGCCGTCGCGGCCGGCGCGGTCGCCGTACTGGCCACCCGCCCGCTCGGGGGCGCGGTACCGGCCATCGTGGTCGACGACGTCGTCGCGGCCCTCGGCGCGCTCGCGCGGGCCGTCGCGCAGCGCCTCGGCGCCACGCTCGTCGCGCTCACCGGATCGGTCGGCAAGACCAGCACCAAGGACCTGATCGCCCAGCTCCTGGAGCGGATCGGTCCCACGGTGTGGACGCCCGGATCGTTCAACAACGAGATCGGCCTGCCGCTCACCGCGCTGCGCGCCGACGACTCGACCCGGCACCTGGTGCTGGAGATGGGCGCCCGGTCCATCGGCCACATCCGCTATCTGACGGAGCTGACCCCGCCGCGCGTCGGCGTCGTCCTCAACGTCGGCACCGCGCACATCGGCGAGTTCGGCGGCCGTGAGCAGATCGCCGAGGCCAAGGGCGAACTGGTCGAGTCGCTGCCGACGGAGGCCGAGGGCGGCATCGCCGTGCTCAACGCCGACGACCCGCTGGTACGCGCCATGAGCGCGCGCACCAAGGCCCGTACGATCCTCTTCGGCGAGGGTCCGGACGCGGATGTACGGGCCGCGGACGTCCGTCTCACCGAGGACGGCAGGCCCGCCTTCACGCTTCACACACCCACCGGGTGCGGGCCCGTGACCATGCGGCTGTACGGTGAGCACCACGTGTCGAACGCGCTCGCCGCGGCCGCCGTCGCCCATGAGTTGGGTATGCCCGCAGAGGAGATCGCCAGCGCGCTCTCCGAGGCGGGGCAGCTCTCCCGCTGGCGGATGGAGGTCACCGAGCGCGCGGACGGCGTGACGATCGTCAACGACGCCTACAACGCGAACCCCGAATCCATGCGAGCGGCACTGCGCGCGCTCGTCGCCATGGGCGGAGCCGCTTCGGCAACGGGGGGCCGTACGTGGGCCGTACTCGGTCAGATGGCCGAGCTCGGCGAGGAGTCGCTCGCCGAGCACGACGCGGTCGGACGGCTGGCCGTCCGGCTCAACGTCAGCAAGCTCGTGGCAGTCGGCGGCAGGGAAGCGGCCTGGCTGCGAATGGGCGCCTATAACGAGGGTTCGTGGGGTGAGGAGTCGGTGCACGTGTCCGACGCGCAGGCGGCGATCGACCTGTTGCGCAGAGAGCTGCGTCCGGGTGACATCGTGCTGGTGAAGGCGTCCAGGTCGGTGGGGCTGGAGCGGCTGGGCGAGGCGTTGACGGCCGGCGAGGGCGAGGTCGCCGGGTCATGAAGCAGATCCTCTTCGCGGGAGTCATCGGTCTTCTGCTGACCCTCATCGGCACCCCGCTGCTGATCAAGTTCCTGGCCCGCAAGGGCTACGGCCAGTTCATCCGCGACGACGGGCCGCGCGAGCACCACAGCAAGCGCGGCACGCCCACCATGGGCGGCATCGCCTTCATCCTCGCCACGCTCATCGCGTACGCGCTGACGAAGGTCTTCACCGGGGGCGGACCGACCCCCTCCGGCCTGCTGGTGCTGTTCCTGACGGCGGGCATGGGCCTGGTCGGCTTCCTGGACGACTACATCAAGATCGTCAAGCAGCGGAGCCTGGGCCTGCGGGCCAGGGCGAAGATGGCGGGCCAGCTGATCATCGGCATCGCCTTCGCGGTCCTGGCGCTCCAGTTCCAGGACGCCCGCGGCGCGACCCCGGCCTCCACCAAGCTCTCCTTCGTGCAGGACTTCGGCTGGTCCATCGGCCCGGTGATCTTCGCGGTCTGGGCGCTGTTCATGATCCTCGCGATGTCGAACGGCGTGAACCTCACCGACGGCCTCGACGGCCTCGCCACCGGCGCCTCCGTGATGGTCTTCGGCGCGTACGTATTCATCGGCGTCTGGCAGTACGGCCAGTCCTGCGCCAACCCGCTGACCGCGGGCGCCGCCTGTTACGAGGTCAGAGACCCGCTCGACCTCGCCGTCGTCGCCTCGGCCCTGATGGGCTCGTGCTTCGGCTTCCTGTGGTGGAACACCTCTCCGGCCAAGATCTTCATGGGCGACACCGGCTCCCTCGCGCTCGGCGGCGCGCTCGCCGGACTCGCCATCTGCTCCCGCACGGAGCTGCTCCTCGCCCTGCTGGGCGGCCTCTTCGTGCTGATCACCATGTCCGTGGTCATCCAGGTCGGCTCCTTCCGGCTCACCGGGAAGCGCGTCTTCCGCATGGCCCCGCTCCAACACCACTTCGAACTCAAGGGGTGGAGCGAAGTCCTTGTGGTGGTCCGCTTCTGGATCATCCAGGGGCTGTGCGTCGCCGTCGGACTCGGCCTCTTCTACACCGGATGGCTGGCCATCAAGTGAACTGGGACGGCAAGCAGATCACCGTCGCCGGCCTCGGCGTGAGCGGCGTCCCCGCCGCCCGCGCCCTGGCCGGCCTCGGCGCCCGCGTCACCGCGGTCAACGGCAGCGACGGCGAACGCGAACGCGCCCAGGCCGCCGAACTTCAGGCGCTGGGCGTCACCGTCCGCCTCGGCGACGGCGACACCCTCCCCGAAGGCGCCGAGCTGGTGGTCACCACCCCCGGCTGGAAGCCCTCCAGCCCGCTGTTCCGTGCCGCGCGGGAGGCGGGCGTCCCGGTCTGGGGCGACGTCGAACTGGCCTGGCGGCTGCGCGGCCCCGACGCCGCCCCCTGGCTCGCCGTTACCGGCACCAACGGCAAGACGACCACCGTCCGGATGCTCGCCTCGATCCTGGAGGCCGCCGGGCTGCGGACCGCGGCCGTCGGCAACATCGGCGTCTCGCTGATCGACGTGGTCCTCTCCGACGAGCCGTACGACGTCCTCGCCGTCGAACTCTCCAGCTACCAGCTGCACTGGGCGCCGAGCCTGCGCGTGCACTCCGCCGCCGTCCTCAACCTCGCCCCCGACCACCTCGACTGGCACGGCTCCATGGCCGCGTACGCCGCCGACAAGGGCCGGATCTACGAGGGCAACGAGGTCGCCTGCGTCTACAACCTCGCCGACCCCGCCACCGAGGCGCTGGTCCGCGAGGCCGACGTGGTGGAGGGGTGCCGCGCCATCGGCTTCACGCTGGGCGCGCCCGCCCCCTCCCAGCTCGGCGTCGTCGACGGAATCCTCGTCGACCGGGCCTTCGTGGCGGACCGTCAGAAGCAGGCGCAGGAGCTGGCCGAGGTCGCGGACGTCAACCCGCCCGCGCCGCACAACATCGCCAACGCGCTCGCCGCGGCGGCCCTGGCCCGCGCCTACGGCGTCGAGCCCGCGGCCGTACGGGACGGGCTGCGGGCCTTCCGCCCCGACGCGCACCGCATCGAACACGTCGCGGACGTCGACGGCGTCGTCTACATCGACGACTCCAAGGCCACCAACACGCACGCCGCCGAGGCGTCGCTCGCGGCCTACGACCCGATCGTCTGGATCGCGGGCGGCCTCGCCAAGGGCGCCGCCTTCGACGACCTCGTCGCCGCGGCGGCGGGCAGGCTGCGCGGCGTGGTCCTGATGGGCGCCGACCGCGCCCTGATCGGCGAAGCGCTGGCGCGACACGCCGCAGATGTCCCGGTTGTCGACCTCGACCGGACGGACACTGGTGCGATGGCGGCGGCCGTCCGCGAGGCGAAGCGGCTCGCCCGGCCGGGGGACACGGTCCTCATGGCGCCCGCGTGCGCCTCGATGGATATGTTCGCCAACTACAACGAGCGCGGCGACGCCTTCGCGGACGCGGTGCGCGCACTGGCCACGGGCCGGGACGCGGCCGAGCGGTAGCCCGCGGGTCCCCGCGCGAGGACCGTGCGCGGGCACCCTGGAGG
>NZ_JBHVHQ010000708.1:0-4560 GCF_042800135.1 Streptomyces sp. NPDC057654
CGACCCCGAGGTGCTGATGGCCGTCGAACCGACCTCGGCGGTCGACGCGCACACCGAGGCGGCCATGGCCGACGGGCTGCGCGCGTTCCGCGCCGGGCGCACGACCGTCGTCACGGGCTCCTCGCCGCTCCTGCTGGACCGGGCGGACACCGTGTACTACCTGGAGGACGGCCGCGTCGCCGCCGTCGGCGGCCATGGGGAGCTGCTGCGCGGGAACGCGGGCTACCGCTCGCTGGTGGCGCGGGGCGCGGGCGACCCGGAGGCCGCGGACGGCGCAGGCGGCCCGGACAGCCGTACGGACCCGGACCATGGTCCGGCCCACAACCCGGACCATGGATCAACCGACACGAGGTCGCAGGAGGCCGCCCGGTGACGACCGCCCCCGACGCCACGATCGGCTCCGACACGACAGACGGGCCCTCCGGCCAACTGCCCATCGCCGAACCGCCCCAGGTGCGCCGTGCCGCGTTCCGGCTGATCCGGCAGGACGGGCGGGCCTTCGCCGTCATGCTCGTCCTCAACGCGCTGGCCGCGGCCGCCGGGCTCGTCGGCCCCTGGCTGCTCGGCCGCATCATCAACGCGGTCGGCGCCGGGGAGGGGACGGGGGCGGTGGACCGGTACGCGCTCGTCATCCTGGTCTTCGCCCTGGCCCAGCTGGTCCTGTCGCGCTTCGCCCGCCGCGTCGGGCACCGCTTCGGCGAACGGACCTCGGCGCGCGTGCGCGAGCAGTTCGTCGACCGGGCCCTCGCGCTGCCCGCCTCGGTCGTGGAGCGCGCCGGTACGGGCGACCTGACGGCCCGCGGCACGACCGACGTCGCGAGCGTCGGCACCACCCTGCGCGACGCCGCGCCCGAGGTGTTCGTCGCCGCCGTCGAGGCGCTGTTCATCCTCGGCGCGGTCTTCTTCCTCGAACCCCTCCTCGGCGCGTGCGGGGTGCTCTCGCTGATCGGCATCCGGTTCGCCACCCGCTGGTATCTGCGCCGGGCGCGTACCGCCTATCTCGACGAGGGCGCGGCCAACTCGGCGCTGGCGGAGGTGCTCGCGGCCAGCGCCACGGGCGCCCGTACCGTCGAGGCCCTCGGCTTGCAGCGGCGTCGGCTGATCGCCTGCCAGGAGGCGATCGAGCGGTGCCGCCGGACCCGGACCCGGACGCTGGGCCTGCGGTCGGTGCTCTTCCCCTGCGTGGACGTCTCGTACGTGCTTCCCCCCGTCGCCGTCCTGCTGATCGGCGGCGCGCTGCACGCCCACGGCGCGATGAATCTGGGCACGGTCGTCGCCGCGGCGCTGTACCTGCGGCAGTTGTCCACGCCGCTGGACACGATCCTGCTGTGGGTGGAGCAGTTGCAGAGCAGCGGCGCGTCGTTCGCGAGGGTCGAGGGGCTGAGCGGTGCGCCGCGGCCGCCGGAGAGCGCCCCCGCCGCCCCCGCCGGCGACCGGATCGAGGTGACGGGCGCGCGGTACGCGTACGACGGCGGCGCGGACGTCCTGCGCGGGGTCGATCTGACCGTGCGGCCCGGCGAGCGCCTGGCGGTGGTCGGGCCCTCGGGCGCGGGGAAGTCGACGCTGGGCAAGCTGCTGGCGGGCGTCGAGGCGCCGGGCGCGGGGGCGGTGACGGTGGGCGGCGTGCCGATCGCCGGGCTGGCCCCGGACCTGCTGCGCGAGCACGTCGTGCTGGTGACCCAGGAGCATCACGTCTTCCTCGGCTCCGTACGGGACAACCTGCTGATCGCCGCTCCGCACGCCACGGACGCGGAGCTGCGCGCGGCGCTCGCGGCGGTCGGCGCCGAGTGGGCGGCCGAGCTGCCGGACGGCCTGGACACGGACCTGGGCGCGGAGGGCGGCCGGCCGGACGGGGCGCGGTCCCAGCAACTGGCGCTGGCGCGCGTCGTCCTGGCCGACCCGCACACGCTCGTACTCGACGAGGCCACCGCCCTGCTGGATCCGACGGTGGCGCGCCATACGGAACAGGCGCTGGCGGCCGTGCTGGAGGGCCGTACGGTCATCAGCATCGCGCACCGGCTGCACACGGCCCATGACGCGGACCGGGTGGCCGTGATGGGCGAGGGGCGGCTGACCGAGCTGGGGACGCATGACGAACTGGTGGCGAGCGGCGGCGCGTACGCGGCTCTGTGGCACTCATGGCACGGGGAGCCGACGGAGGGGGCGTAGGAGCCGCAGGTGGGGGCGGAAGGCTCGCCCCCACCGAATCCGGCCCTCATCAGCAGCGCTCGGGGCGCGCACCGCGCCGCATTCGGAAGCGGTCCGGGACGGAAAAGGGGTCAGCCCTCGTCATACGGCCCTCGGCCGCCTCCCAATTCGGCGACGATCCTGCGTTTCGCGTGCCGCACATGGGAACGGACGACGGTCTCGTCCACATTGAGCAGCGCGCCGATCCTGTCGTCCGAATAGCCGATCACAAAGCGCAGCACCACCACGTCGCACTGCCGCTCGGGAAGCCGGGGCATCCCGCCGCCGGAACTCGCGCGGTCCTCCAGCAGGGCGAGTTGCTGCCCGTACTTCCGCAGCAGCACCCGGGCGACGGCGGCGAGAGCGGAGGCCTGTGCCGCCGTCGTGCTCCGGCCGCTGTTCAGGAACCACTCGGCGATGTGCTCCTTGAAAACCGTCCAGGCATAGGAGTCGACGGACGGCTGGAGCAGGACGTGCGCCCAGTGGTCGGCCAGCTGCTGATAGACGGCCTGGGTGAGTTTCTCCGCGCCGAGTGCGTCACCGGTGTGCAGACGGGCGTATTCCAGCCACTTACGGGCGTGGAATTCGTGGAACGCTTCGAAGGAGATCTCCAGCCGGCGGCTCGGTCGCCGCGGCGGCACTCCGCCGGCCGCGGGCAGGTCGAGGCCATCGGTCACGGCCGCCCCTCGGCGCCGTACGGACCGTGCCCACGGACCGCGCGGCTCACCAGCTTCCGGGCCCCCACCAGCGGCTCTCCTGAGGCCGGCCGCGGGAGGGCGGGCCTCCGTATGCCGTCGGCGGCCGACCGCGCCACAGTACAGAGCGAGAGGGAACGGACCCGGTCCGCGGTCACGAGGCACCTCGTTCCATGTCACCGCCGCTCTGCGCCCTGGAACAGACGTTGACGTCAGCGGGAGAGCGCGGGACTCCCGTCCCCAATGAACCCGATTTCAGGGCTCGTTGGGGCGTGAATGCGAGAATTCCCCTGTGCTCCTTCGGCATATGTCCACGGAATGGCAGGTGGCGGGGACTTGGGCAATCCGTTCGAAGGGGTGAGTACCGTCCTGGCCGGAATTCCTATGGACTGGAGCCGTGCCCCCGTGGTGGTGGGAGACAGTATCGGGGAACGATCGGGCATCCGCGTTCCGTACGGGCCGTGGTGCCGCGCCCCCTACGCCGCCCGGCGCGCCTCGCCGGGCTCGGTGTTCTGGGCGGCGGCGTCGCATGCGCCCTCCCTCGCTTGCTCGCCCGACCCGGCCAGGAGGGTGTACAGCGCCCCCGGCGTGACATAGCCGGACCAGCGCCGGTCGGCGAACAGGTGCACGTCGGCGTCCTGGTAGCACTGGTCGACGAGTTGGGAGCAGATCATGTGCTTCGTGCTGGCCACGTAGCGGCGCAGCCCCGGGACCGGGAGGTGGACGCGGTGCGTGGCGATGGCCAGGAAGTCGAGGAAGCTGTACTCCACTCCGACGTACCGGCCGC
Source organism: Streptomyces sp. NPDC057654 (assembly GCF_042800135.1). Taxonomy (NCBI): domain Bacteria; kingdom Bacillati; phylum Actinomycetota; class Actinomycetes; order Kitasatosporales; family Streptomycetaceae; genus Streptomyces; species Streptomyces sp. NPDC057654. Next base: position 3,670 of record NZ_JBHVHQ010000708.1, read on the forward strand.
TCGCCTCGCACACGGCTCCGCGCTGCTCCTCGGTCAGGCCGGCGGGGCAGGTGTACACGACATCCGCGCCGTCGTACTCGGAGAGGGACTTGACGCGGGCGCCGCCGGGTTCGGCTTCCAGGAGTCGTTCGTCGGGCAGGACGAGGAAGGCGTGTTCGTAGTCGGCGAATCCGTTGCCGTTGAGCCACTGGCCGAAGCGGATGAGCTTTCCGGTGGTACCGGATATCCGGGTGAGCCCGATGTCTCCGGGCACGGGCGTAGCGTGGATCACGTGCTTCTCCTGATCATGTGGGGGGATGGACGGGCCGCGCGGGTGGCCGATGCCGCGCGATGACGCCTCGTCACTTCGGTGATGCCCTCTGTGACCCCGCCGGTAACACGGATCGGGTCGCGGACATGCCATTTCGGCGACCGCGCGCCCCGTATCCGCCCTTCGTCTACGCTGAATCCATGTGCCGCAGTATCAAGACTCTCCGGCCGCCCATCACCCCGGACGTCAGCGACGAGGACGTCCGGGCGGCGGCGTTGCAGTACGTACGCAAGGTCTCCGGGTTCCGCGCGCCCGCAGCCCACAACCGGGCCGTGTTCGACGAGGCCGTCGACGCGGTGGCCGAGGCGACCCGGAAGCTGCTCGACGGGCTGGAGGTCCGAGGGGCCGGGGGCCGGGGCGGCGGCCAGGCCGCCTGATCCGCCCCGGCGCCACGGCATCTGTTGCCGAGCGCGCCGCCCCGCCGGATCATGGTCATGGCCTCGGGAAACGGGGGCCGACGCGGCGACAGGGCGGCGGCAGGCGGGTGAGCGATGGAACCGGTGGAGGCACTGGACCGTATCGCGTTCCTGCTGGAGCGCGGGCAGGCCCCCACGTACCGGGTGCAGGCGTTCCGCACCGCC
>NZ_JBHVHQ010000709.1:0-4551 GCF_042800135.1 Streptomyces sp. NPDC057654
GGCCCCCTTCACTCGACGCGAAAGGACTTGCCGTGACCTCTGCCTCCGTCCCTCCTGTTCCCTCCGTCAGCGTTGATCCGGACTTGTACTGGATGGCTGTCCGGGGACTGCTCGTCAATGAGGCGGGCGCGGTGCTGGTACTGCGCCCGCGGATGCGCACGGCGGACGATGACCGCTGGTACCGGCTGCCGGGCGGCCTCGTGGCCGAGGGCGAACTACTCCACGACTCCCTGGTCAGACACATCCGCGAGCAGACCGGGCTGCCCCTCAACCCGAAGGCCGCCCGCATCCGCGCCGCTGACTGGACGCCCGCCTCGCCCCACGGCCCCGCCGGGACCACCCACCTCTACTCCTTCACCGCTGCGGTCCCCGCGGCCTTCACCGTCGTGCCCTCCGACGCCTTCGACCACGCCACGTGGGCCACGGTCACCGACCTCGACCGCCTCTGCGCCCCGTCCCAGGCACCGCAGGTCAAGGCCGCGCTGAAGGCCGTACGGGACAACACCTTCATCGAGCTGCGCGCCGACGGGCGCATATCGCCGTAGCCGCCGTCGCACCGCCACCGCAGCAGCACAGACCTCTGGAGCCCCGATGCCCAGCACCACCATCCGCGTCACCGTCACCGACCCGGACACCGCCATCCCCCTCGCGAAGGTGACGGTGACCGCCGACAAGCCGGTCGCCGAGCAGTGCCGCCGCTACTTCGACCGCAGGTGGCACGTCGATCCCGCACCCCGCCCGACGGCCACGGGACCGGTCCCGGTGATCAGCGCCACCGTGGACCCGCACGAAGCGCAGGCCATCCGTCAGCTTGTGATCGATCACGAGCACGAGAGGGGTCTCTACGGGCAGGACCTCGCCCTGCGCATGCGCGATGACGACGGCCGGGCCTACGCGGTGCAGCCGGACCGCGTCGTGGCCTACCGCGCCGATCCGGACCGCCGGCGCCTGGACATCTTCGTGCCGCGCCGCAACATGATCGGGCCGGCTGCCGTCCATCTGGCCCGGGATGTGATCCGCGCCCAGCTCCAGGCCGACGGCTGGGCCCTGCTGCGCGGCGCCGCCGTCGTCCGCGACGGCAAGGCCCTGCTGATCGCCGGAGCAGCGGGCGCGGGCACGACCACCGCCGTGCTCCACCTGTGCCGCGCGGGCTGGCAGGTGATCAGCGACGGCCAGGTCTTCGCCCGTCCCGCGCCCGGCGGAGTGCACCTGCTGCCCTATCCCGCCCCGCTCGCCACCTCCCTCCTGCTCGCCGACAGCGTGGGCCTGTACGACCACGTCCAGGAGCACTTCCTCGCGGATGTCCCCCCGGCCGGCCCTCCCCAGCCCGACGCGATCGCCTGCGCGCTCCGGCTGGGGTCCCGCGCGGCACCGGTGGATGAACTGGGCATGGTGCAGCAGGCCCTGAGCCACCCCGCCCAACTCAAGCTGACCCCCGCCGCCGGCGGCACCGCAGCCGCCGTGCTCCTCCCCCACGTGCTCCCCGGCCTGACCGAACCGACAACGGACCCCCACGCCGAACTCGACGACGACCTCTTCACCGAGGTGGACCACTACCCGGACCTGCTGGGCCTGACGGCCGACACCGAGCCGCAGGCCGACCCGGTCCAGGCCGTCCGCGAAGCCCTCGCTCCGCTTCCCCGATGGTCCGTACGCCTGGGCCACGACCCGCGGGAGACCGCCGCCTTCCTGAACACCGCCGCCGACAACCTCGTCTTCGGCCACTCCGTCGCGGCGGGACCGGCCCGGTAATGGCCGTGCCCCGCGTGCCCCGGTGGATGCAGACGAACGACTGCCCGCCGCCCGGCATCATTCCCGGCAGCGTCTCGATCTCCTGGATCGACCCCGCGCCCCTCGAAGTCCCGCTGTCCGGCGCGACGTTCTGGTGCGAGCGGCACCGCAAGCTGGCGCAACCCGACGCGCTCCGCGCCCTTGAGGAGCAGCAGTACGCGGACGGCGCGCCCCGGGCCCTGGCGTGGCTGCGCGCCGAGCTCGGCGAAGCGACCCGCGACTGGCCGCCGGCGCAGTCGGCCCTGTTCCTGGTCTGGTTCCACGACCACGAGTGCATCGAGGGCCACTACGACAGCCTCGGCCGCCTGTACCTGACCTTCAGCGTCAGCATCACCGCCCGCAACTACACCACCACGTGGACGATCAGCCGCAGCCGCAGACCCCGTCACATGCGCCCGACCCCCGTCCCGCCCCACATACCCGAAAGCCGAGACGCCGCATGACGCTCCTAAAAGCCGCCACCTACAACCTCCTCGACGGCGGCCAGGCCCGCCCGACCAGGGGCCTGGCCGGACGGCTGCCCGACCAGCTCGCCCTGCTCCGGGACCTGGACCTGGACATCCTGTGCCTCCAGGAGGGCAAGAACTGGCACCGCGACAAGCACCACACCGTGTACGCCGTCGCCGAGCAACTGCGCATGCAGGCGCTGTTCGCGCCCTCGCCCCGCCACGGCTGCCACCTGGTGATCCTCTACCGGTGGCCGCGCCTGGTGCCCCGTGTGTTCGAGCCGGACCTCGCCTGCGGCACCTTCCACCACACCGCTGCCCTTGCCCAGTTCGCCATCCAGGGCCACGGCCTGCTCAACGTGATCAACACGCACCTGAACCCATTCGACCCCACCGCCCGGCGCGGGGAGGTGGGCTGGCTCACCGAGTACGCCAAGCCGGGCCGGGACACTCTCCTGTCCGGCGACCTCAACTTCGGGGAACCGGTGGCGACCACGCCGGACGAACTGACCGCACGCATCCCCGCCGACGAGTACTCCCGCCACCTGGTCCAAGGACCGGACGGCGCCTGGACCGACGAGGTCGACCTGCGCGCCCTGCACGCCCTGCTGGGCGCGGACTTCGTCGACCCGCCGGCCGCGCTCGGCCTGCCCATCCCCCGCACCGCGGGCTACTGGACCAACGCCGTGACCGGCCAGAGCAGCGAGCACCTGTGGGACCACCGATCCGACTACACCCTCCTCTCCCCGGCCCTGGCTCCCGCCCTGTACGCCAGCGAGGTCATCGACACCCCCGCCGCCCGCCTCCTGTCCGACCACCTCCCGGTCACCGTCACCCTCGACCTCGACGCCGACCGAGCCTGAAAGACACCCGATGCCTCACCCAGCCCCTTCCCCTGCCGCTGCCGCCCGTGCCCGCCTCACCACCGCCGCGGCGTACGAGGTGCGGCCGGGACGCGCCGAGGACCGGTCGGCCGTCATCGACCTGATCGCCGGCCGCATCGCCGTCCTCGAAGACAAGCGGGCCGACGTCGCCCCCCTCAAAGCGGACAGTGCCGCGATTCTCAACAACCTGGGCGAGATCGAGAACAACGAGCCGCTGGTGTGGCTGCTGTGCGAGGACGACACGATCGTGGGCTGCGCGGCCGTCTTCTCCACCTCGCCGCCCTGGGCCTGGGGCCCCTCCCACCGCCCCGAGCCCACCCACTACATCCGCACCCTCTTCACCCGGCACAAGCCCAACGAATCCCGGGCCCGGCTCCTGGCCTGGGCCCTCCTCGACCGCGCCGCCCGCCTGCCCACCAAGGACGGCCGCACCCGCTGGCTGCGCACCACCACCTCCTCGGACCACGTCATGCGCCACGCCTGCGACGCGGTGGGCTTCGCCGTCTTCGGCGGCGTGATGCACGAATCCCGCCTCTTCTACCTCCTCGAACGCCCCGTGCAAAAGGTGCCCGGCCTCGACGCGTACATCAGCACGCCCCCCATTACCTGACCGCCCTCCGCCGCGGCAGCCAAGGACCACCATGGGCCAGCAGCTCTCCACCCCGAACGACAAGATCGTCATCCCGTACATCACCACCCGCGACGGCGAGAACCTCGGCAACCGCTCGACGCTCCGCGCGCACCCGACGCGGGGCCTGTACTACACCGACGAGGTCCCCGGCGACCGGGATCTGCGCGGTGTCCTCTGGGCACGCCAGGGGCACAACCCCCGCAACAACCGGGGCCAGCCGACCGGCAGGCCGATCTACGCGCAAGTGCACCCCTCCCGCCAGAGGGAAACGATGTACGGCCTGCGGTGCCAGATCTGCTGCCGGGAGCCCGCAAGCCGCACCGACCTGGGCTTCCTCTTCCTGGCGGAGCTGCCGCCCCCCGACGACGCGGACGCCGGCTGGCCCGAAGGGGCACTGACGAGCCAGCCGCCGCTCTGCCTCCCGCACGCCGCCGTGTCGGCCGAGCGGTGCCCCCCTCTCATCCGGGGCCACCTCGCGCTGCGCGTGAAAACCCCCCGCCTCCACGGAGTGCTCGGGCTCCACTTCAGGCCCGGCTGGACCGCGCTGCTGCACGTCCTGCCGGACCAGGAGACGGCCATCGCCTACCAGGACCCCCGCATCCGCTGGTACCTCGCCACCCAACTCGTCCGACGCCTGCGCGGCGTGACCGTCATCGACCTCAAGGCAGAACTCGCCACCGCCGCACGGGCGGACCAATGACCACGGCGCAGCGGGCCAGAGCCCCGCCGGACACCGTGACTCCCCGCCTCCGCCACCCCGCTGGCGCACACCCCTCGGCGGCGGCCGTCCCTTACGGGC
>NZ_JBHVHQ010000710.1:0-4550 GCF_042800135.1 Streptomyces sp. NPDC057654
CCCCGGGGTCGTCCCGAGGCGGCCACTGTCGCATGCGGTCAACGGCGCACGAATGGCCGTAGCCGCGCGTATCAGCCGGTATCAGCCGGTACCGACCCGTATCAGCCGCCGTGCTTGAGCCCCAGCACCTCCACGGCCGCGAACGTCTCGTTCGGCGGGCGCCCCTCGTAGTACGGGGTCAGCAGCTCGTCCAGTTCGGCCGCGCTGAAGCGGTCCTTGCCGGTGTCGAACTTGGCCGCCACCTTGGGACGTTCGAGGACCGCGACCATGCCGCCGTGCACGACGAAGCACTGGCCGTTGACGTGCGCGGCCGACGGCGAGGCGAGATAGCCGACGAGCGGCGAGACGTGCTCGGGGGCGAGCGCGTCCAGGTCGCCGTCCTCGGGCACCTCGAACCCGGCGAAGACGTCCTCGGTCATCCGGGTGCGGGCGCGCGGGCAGATCACGTTGGCGGTGACGCCGTACTTGCCGAGGGCGGCGGCGCTCGACGTGGTGAGGCCGACGATGCCGCCCTTGGCCGCCGCGTAGTTGGGCTGCCCGGCCGAGCCCGCGAGGAACGCCTCGGAGGAGGTGTTGACGATCCGCCCGTAGACCGGCCCGCCCGTCGCCTTGGACCGCTCGCGCCAGTGGACGGACGCGAAGTGCACGGTGTTGAAGTGGCCCTTGAGATGGACGCGGATGACGGTGTCCCACTCCTCCTCGCTCATCGAGAAGACCATCCGGTCCCGCAGGATGCCCGCGTTGTTCACGAGGATGTCCAGCTGCCCGTAGGTGTCGACGGCCAGCTGTACGAGCCCCCGCGCGCCCTCGAAGTCGGCCACGTCGCCGAGGTGGGCGACCGCCTGGCCGCCCGCGGCGCGGATCTCCTCGGCGACCTCCTCGGCGGGTGCGGCCGACGCCTCGCCGGAGCCGTCGCGGCCGGGCCGTCCGAGGTCGTTGACGACGACGTTGGCGCCGAGCCGCGCCAGTTCGAGCGCTTCGGCGCGGCCGAGGCCGCGGCCGGCGCCGGTGACGATGGCCGTCCTGCCCTGGAGTGACATGTGCGTCTCCTAGCGTTCGCGTTCGCGGTGAGCGTTTGGGGCGTGGCGCGCGCGGGGGGCTTGGCGCGCGTTCACAGTTCGATGCAGGTGCGCAGCGCCTCGCCCGTACGCATCTGGTCGAGCGCGTCGTTGATCTCGGTGAGCCGGACCCGGTGGGTGATCAGCCCTTCGAGGTCGATGCGGCCGGCGCGCCAGAGCGCGATGGACCGCTCGTAGGACCGCAGCACATCGCCCCCGCCGTACAGGGAGGGCAGGATCCGCTTCTCGTCGAAGAACAGCTCGAACATGTTGACCTGGAAGTTGTCGTCCATCGCGCCCGCCCCGACGACGCACAGGGTGCCGCCGCGCCGGGTGTTCTCGTACGCGGTGCGGGCGGTGGCGGACTTGCCGACGACCTCGAAGACGTAGTCGAAGCCCTCGCCGCCCGTGATCCGGGCCTTGGCGTCGGCCAGTCCGTCCGGCGCCACCGCCTCCGTCGCCCCGAACCGCAGCGCGGCCTCGCGCCGGGAGGCGACCGGGTCGACGGCGACGATCTGCGCCGCGCCGCCGGCCCGCGCGCCCTGGATGACGGAGAGGCCGACGCCGCCGCAGCCGATCACGGCGACGGACGAGGCGGCCTCGACCTTCGCGGTGTTGAAGACGGCCCCGAGGCCGGTGGTCACGCCGCAGCCGATGAGCGCCGCTATCTCGTACGGCACGTCGTCGGGGATCGGCACGGCGCAGCCGGCCCCGACCACGACCTCCTCGGTGAAGGTGCCGGTGCCGGCGAAGCCGAAGACGTCGCCGCCGGGGCGCTTGAAGTTGGGGGTGCCCGCGTTCATGAAGCCGGTCAGGCACAGCTGGCTCTGGCCGCGCTTGCAGGACGGGCAGGTGCCGCAGGCGGGCAGCCAGCAGACGAGTACGCGGTCCCCCTGGGCGAGGCCGCTCACCCCGTCGCCGACGTCGACGATCTCGCCCGCGCCCTCGTGGCCGGGGACGAACGGGGCGGGCTGCGGCAGCACGCCGTTCATCGCGGAGACGTCGGAGTGGCAGAGTCCGGTGGCCTTGATCCGGATCTTGACCTTGCCGGGGCCGAAGCCGACCGCCTCGACGTCGTCGAAGACCTCCAGTTTGTCCTGTCCGATCTCCTGCTGCACGGCTGCGCGCATGGTGCGGCTCCTTACATAAGGTGCGTACGGGTGCGGTCGGTTGCTGGGCGTGCCTGCGTACTCGCGTAGTCGCGTTACGCGTACTCGACGACGGTGTCCGCGAGGACCGGCGAGTCGTCCCGCTCGGCGGCGGTGACCGACACCTGGACCCGGCCGTCCCCCCGCCACATGCGCAGGCGCAGGGTCTCGCCGGGGAAGACGACGCCCGTGAAGCGCGCGGAGTACGCGCGTACGCGTGTCACGTCGCCGCCGAGCGCGGTGTCCACGACGGCCTTGAGGGCGACGCCGTACGTGCAGAGCCCGTGCAGGATCGGCCGGTCGAACCCGGCGAGCTTGGCGAACTCGGGGTCGGCGTGCAGCGGGTTCCAGTCGCCGGAGAGCCGGTAGAGGAGGGCCTGGTCCTCGCGGATGGCGCGCTCGACGGTGTGGTCGGGCGCGCGGTCGGGGAGTTCGAGGCGGCTGGAGGGGCCGCGTTCGCCGCCGAAGCCGCCCTCGCCGCGTACGAAGATCTGGGTGTCGGAGGTCCACAGCGGCCCGTCGGCGTCGGCGACCTCGGAGCGCAGCACGATGACGGCGGCCTTCCCCTTGTCGTAGACGGCGGGGACGGTGGAGGTCTGGGTGGCCGCGCCCTTGACGGGGATGGGGCGGTGCAGCTCGATCCGCTGGCTGCCGTGCAGGACGGCGGCGAGATCGACGTCGATGCCGGGGGCGTTGAGGCCGCCGACGACGGCCATGCCGGCGCCCGCGACGGTCGCGAAGCTGGGGAGCACGTGCAGCTTGCTCTCCAGGGTGTAGCGGAGTTCGTCGGGGTCGGTGGCGGGGCGGCCCGCGCCGATGCCCAGGTGGTAGAGCTGGATGTCCTTGTGGTCCCAGGTGAGATCGGTACTGCGGGGCGCGGCCGAGGTGGCCTTCGCGGCATCGATGGGCATGGGGTACTGCTCCTTCGCCACGTGGCGGTGGTTCGCGGACGGCGGTGGTGCGTGAACGGCGGGGCGGTGCGTGTGGACGGCGGTGGTGCGTGCTCAGCGGTTGGCGATGGCGGTCGGTGGCGCACGGCCGGCGATCCGGTCCGGTCGCCCAGCTCCGGCGCGGCCGTCCGCACCGTCGATCGCGCCGGAGCCGTTACGACCGGCCGCTCGCGTCGTTTTAGAACGCGTTCTAGCCGGTGGCCCATGTATAGCCGATCGCCCGGCCACTGTGAAGAGCACTACTGACGCACCATCAGGTATACGGCACCGACGGCCCTCCCCCGGCCGCCGGTACAAATGTCACAGCCAGCCCCGGACATCCGTATCTGCCCAGCTCTCGGCCGTCTGCGTAAGGTCATGGACATGAGCGATCCGCTGGCCAACGTCCCGAACAGGGCACCGAACAAATGGGCCTTCCTGCCATGGCTCTTCATCATCAGCGGGAACGTCATCGACGTCGCCAAGGGCGAACCGCCGCTGCCCTGGCTCGCCGCCGCGGGGCTGCTCGCCTTCGCGGTCTGCTACTCCGGCACCATCGCCCTGGGCTTCGACGAGCGTCGCCGCTCCGGCCTGGCCCGAACCCTGCTCGCCGCCGAGGCCGCGGTCACCTACGCCCTCGCCATCGGCTACGGATCCGAATGGACCCGGTGCTTCCTCCTGCTGGCGATCAGCGCGGGCGTCACGCTGCGCGGCACGGAGCGCGCCCTGGGCATCACGATGATCATCTTCTCCAGCTCGGCCGGCGCCGTCACCGGAATGTTCGGCGACGGGGGCGACGCGGCGCTCATGGGGTACGGCACCCTGCTCTCCGGCGTGGTCGTCGCCATGGTCCTCACCCTCTTCGAGACCGTGACCAAGCTCCGCAACACCCGCGAGGAGCTGGCGCGCGGCGCCGTCGAGCAGGAGCGGCTGCGCTTCTCCCGCGATCTGCACGACCTGCTCGGGCACACCATGTCCGTGATCGTCGTGAAGGCCGAGGCCGTACGCCGCCTCGCGCCCCGCGACCTGGACGCCGCGCTCGGCCAGGCCGCCGACATCGAGGCGGTCGGCCGGCAGGCGCTCACCGAGATCCGCGAGGCCGTCTCCGGCTACCGCGAGGGCAGCCTGGCCACGGAACTCGACCGCGCCCGTTCCCTCCTGGAGGCGTCCGGCATCGAGACCGGCGTCACCCGGTCCGGCCCGCCGCTGCCGCCGCAGACCGAGGCGCTGCTGGGCTGGGTGGTGCGTGAGGGCGTCACCAATGTCGTACGGCACAGCGGCGCGGCGACCTGCTCGGTGGAGGTCCGCGGCAAGCCAGACGGCGTCCATCTGGAGATCACCGACGACGGCCGCGGCCCCGCCGAACCGGCCGCCGGCCCCGACGCCGCCCGCGGTACGGGCCTCAAGGGCCTCAC
>NZ_JBHVHQ010000711.1:0-4544 GCF_042800135.1 Streptomyces sp. NPDC057654
CCCGCGCGCCACGCGTGGGTGCCCTTGCCGACGTCACATCCGATATCGATGTACGAGAAGCGGGAACAGCATGATGGGATTCACCGTGCCCAAGGCACGGAATACCTTGGCAATCGCCGTCGGTCTGCTGTGCGCGGCGCAGCTCGCGGACGGGACCGCGCGGGCCGACGCGCCCGACGGAGGCATGGAGACGCATCACGGCTCCTCGCTGATCACGATCGACAATTCGAACGCCGATTCCTGGCTGGAGGTCGACCGGACGCTGAATGTGCTCGGACCGCTCAGCAAGGGAACGGCCGGCAGCGACCACGACGGCGGCGGGGGCGCCATCGAACAGCATCTGTCGCGCTCGGACGGCCGGGTTCAGGCCGCGCCGGTGGAACGCGGCGAGGGCGACGAGCAGGAGGGGGAAGGGCCAGGGGAAGGACAGCGGCACGGGCAGGAGCAGGGACAGGGAGTGGGGCAGGGAGCGGGGCGGGCAGCGGGTAAGGAGTCCGCGGCCAACGGCGGCGACGACCCCGAAGGGGACGCCGACCACGGTGCCGAGCATGGCGCCGGCCACGGCGCTGACCACGGTGCTTCGCCCTCCGCCCGCCCGGCCCCAGGCCCGGCCCCCGAAGCCGATCGCTCCGCCCCCCGGCCCACCAACCAGTGCGCGCCCCGTACGCCCTCACCCCGAGAAGGGGGCCCGGCATGCCCGTAAGCCCGCTCCGGCACCGCTTTCTGCGCCGCGTCGACTGGTACATCGTGGCGCTGCTCTCCACCATCGGTCTCGCGACCGTGCTGCCCGCTCATGGCGCTTCCGAGGACGCGCTCGGGGTGGCGACCAGCCTGGCGATCGGGCTGCTGTTCTTCGTCTACGGGGCCCGGCTCTCGCCGCAGGCCGCATTCTCGGGGCTGCGGCACTGGCGGCTGCATCTCTCCATTCTCTCTTTCACCTTCGTCGTCTTTCCCGTCCTCGGCCTGGCATTCGCCACTCTGCCGTCCTACGTGCTCGGCGCCGAGCTCGCTACGGGCCTGCTCTTCCTGTGCGTACTGCCGTCCACCGTCCAGTCGGCCGTCGCCTTCACGTCTCTGGCGCGGGGAAATGTGGCCGCCACGGTCTGTTCCTCGTCGTTCTCCAGCCTGCTCGGCGTATTCCTGACGCCGCTGCTCGCCGCGATCCTGCTCCAGGGGGAATTGGCGGGCGGCGTGCGTTTCTCGGCGGATCAAATGCTGAGCATCGTGGTGCAGCTTCTGGTGCCCTTCGGGCTGGGGCAGGCGGTACGGCCGTGGATCTCGGGCTGGATCATCCGGCACCGCCGTATCACGATGGTGTGCGACCGGGGATCCATTCTGCTGGTGGTCTATTCCGCGTTCGGCAAAGGGGTCGACGCCGGTATCTGGGGGCGGCTCTCTCCGGTACGGCTCGGCGTGCTGATGGCGCTGTGCGCGCTGCTCCTGGCCCTTGTGCTGGGGGCGAGCACGTGGACGGCGACGAGGTTGAGGGCGGGCCACGAGGACCGGGTCACCATCGTCTTCTGCTCTTCGACGAAGAGCCTGGCCAGCGGTCTGCCGATCGCCGGCGTGCTGTTCGCCGGGACGGACGTGGGGCTGGCCGTGCTTCCCCTGATGCTCTACCACACGCTTCAGCTGATGGTCTGCGCCGTCATCGCCCGCCGCTGGAGCGAACGGCCCGTGACGGACGTACAGCAGCCGACCGCCCCCTCCCCCGCCGCGGAGGCCCCGGCCGTCAGAGCCTGAGCCGGATGAGGATGAGGACGAGGACGAGGATGACGACGGCGTCGGGCAGGCACAGCCCCTGCCCGACGGCTCCTGCTGTCGGCGGCTCCTGCTGCCGGCGCGTCAAAACGGTCGTCGCCCCTCGTGACGGACTACTCGTCAGCGCGCGGCATACGCACGGACGAACACGTGCACTCCGTCGGCGATGATCGCGCGTACGCGGCCGAGGTCGACAGTCGCCGGGGCCGGCTGGTGGTTGTACGCGCGAAGGAAGGTGAGTGCGGCGAAGTGGTCGGCCGCCAGGGCCGCGTCGTCCACGTCGAGGAGCCCCCTCGACGTAAAGTGCGCCATGCGTTCGGCGAAGGCCTCTTCCGGCTGCGCCATGGAGACATCGGCGTCGGACTCCGGTTCCTCCTGCCGGTGCCGGGCGACGAGAACGAAGACCGCGGCGTAGTCCGCACACCCGACCATTGTGGTGCCGAAGTCAGTCGCGGCAGCCGTCAACGCCGCCTCCAGCTCCGCCAGCGTGCCGATCCTTGAGTCGTCGGCGAGGTGGCGCTCCAGCGCATCGCTCGCGGAGGCGGCCAGGGACTCCGAGGCGTCCTGGAGTATGGCGAGGAACAGCCGCTGCTTGTCGCCGAAGTGGCTGTAGACCGTCGCCTTTGACACGCCGGCCCGAGCGGCGACGGTATCCATGCTGACCCGGTCGACGCCGTGCCGCAGGAAGAGTTCGCGAGCGGCGCCGAGGATCGCCGACCTCTTGCGGCCGGAGCTGGCCCGCGCCGGTTTCTTGGTTCCTGTGCCACTCATCGGCTCTCCGTCTCCCTGTCGCCTCCGCTTCGACCAGACTATACGGTTCAGTTTTGCCAAACTAAACTAGACGGTTTAGTTTAGTTACGTGACTTCCTCCATACCCCGGCTCGCACCGCCGCGTGTGAGCGACCGCCGCTTGGCACTCATCAGCCTCGTCCTCGCGCTCGGGATGTTCATCACGCTTCTCGACACCACGATCGTCAACGTCGCCCTCGACCATCTGCGCACGACGTTCGACGCCACAGTGGCGCAGACCCAGTGGATCGCCACGGGCTACCTGCTGGCGTTCGTCTCGGTGATTCCTGTCAGCGGATGGCTCTCGGAACGCTTCGGAGCCCGCAACGCGTGGCTATCCGCGATCACCGTGTTCCTCGTCGGGTCCGCGCTGTGCGCCGTCGCCGACTCCCTGCCCCAACTCGTCGCCTTCCGTGTGCTCCAGGGCATCGGCGGCGGGCTCGTGATGCCCGTCACCATGTCGATGGCAACCCGTGCCGCGGGGCCGGACCGCATCCACCGCGCCACCGTCGCGGTCGCGCTGCCCGGCCTCCTCGGGCCCGTACTCGGCTCGGTCCTGGGAGGAGCGGTCGTGGAGTTCTGGAACTGGCACTGGCTCTTCTTCATCAACGTGCCCGTCTGCCTGATCGCGCTCGTCATGGGATCGCTGCTGCTGCCGAAGGCCCCGGGGCAGCCGGGCCACCGGTTCGACGCTCTCGGGTTCGCGCTCCTCACCCCCGGCGTGGCCGGCATCGCCTACGGGATCAGCGAGGCGGCCGGCCCGGACGGTTTCGGCTCGCCTGAAGCCTGGGCGCCCTTGGCGTGCGGCATCGCACTGCTGGTCGTGTTCACCATGTGGTCGCTGCGTGCGTCGCGGAGCGCGCTCATCGACGTCCGGGTGTTCGCCCGCCGCAGCTTCGGCGTCGGCAGCCTCATCACCTTCATGAGCGGGTTCTCCACCTACGCGCTGGCCTTCCTGCTCCCGCTCTACTACCAGCAGGTCCGAGGCGAGACGGTGTTCCACACCGGACTGCTGCTGATACCGACCGGCCTGGGCACGATGTGCTTCTTCCTCGGCCTGCGCAACCTGGCCAACAGAATCGAGGGACGTCTCGTGGTCGCCGTCGGCGTGACGCTGACCATGCTCGGCACTCTCCCTTTCGCCCTCGCGGGGGCCGGCGGCACCGGTCCGTGGCTGCTGGCGGGGCAGTTCGCCCAGGGGCTCGGCTTCGCGGCGACGACCTTCCCCGTTCTCACACTCGCCCTCGCCGAGCTGAGCTACGAACAGGCCCCGCAAGCCAGTTCGGCGTTCAGCGTGGTCCAGCGTGTCGGCGCGCCCTTCGGCGTCGCTGTCATCGCCGTCATCCTGCAAAGCCTGCTGGACGACGCGCACACGCCCGCGGCCGGGCTCGACGCCTTCACGAGCACCTTCTGGTGGACCTTCGGCCTCGCCGCCATCTCCCTCGCCCTCTCGATCCTCCTCCCCGCGGGCAAGAACGCACCACCTGAGAACGGACACACAACCGCTCCGCACTGACCGGCCCCAGATCGTCAGCCCGACTCCACCGGAGTCGGCTGAGAACCACCGGACTATCACGCCACCGGATAAGGACCGGGCCTCGCCCGTCAGTCGCCCTGAGGAGACTGACGGGCTGACCTCTTCGCAGAGTTCTTCACGCGATATACGTCATGGCGTCGAACGCGATGTCGGGCAGGCCGATTTCGGCGGCCCGTACGTTCTCCTCCAGATGTTCCACGGATGAGCCGGGGCCGTCATCGCGGGCTGGTCAGCGTGCGTCCGTTCGGTCATCCCAGGGGCGCCAGAGGCCCGTGGTGTCGACGGTTCCCAACTGCTGGTCGGCGAAGTGGACACCGAATCCGTAGACGCCGTCCTGGGAGAGGAATTCGATGAGCCGACGGCGTGAGCGTTCCGCTTCGGCGCGGTCGTGGTCGAGGACGATTTCCCAGTCGGGGTGCAGGACCTGCACGGGTGAGTGCATGGCGTCGCCGAAGGC
>NZ_JBHVHQ010000712.1:0-4533 GCF_042800135.1 Streptomyces sp. NPDC057654
GCCCAGGACGGCAGCGAGGGCGACGACGATGGCGATGACGACGATGGCGATGACGACGATGGCGATGACGACGAGGGCGATGACGACGAGGGCGATGACGGCGAGGGCGTGGTCGGCCGCCCGCTCATCGCTCGGACCCGTTCGCCCGCTCCCGCCGCCGTTCCCTCTGCCGCTCCTGCTGTCTCTGGTCTTTCACGTGTTCTCCTTCGGTCTCTCCCTCGACCGGCCGTTCCTTCGACGGACATCACGGTCTGCTCGTCGGCCGGTCAGCCGTGCCGTCGGCGGGGACTGCCCACCGATGACGATCATCATGGCACCAGCGGAGCGGGCGGCCTCAGGCGAGGAGCGCGGACAGCCGGGCGGCCTGCCGTTCGGCCGTTCCCGGCGGGTTGCGCGGGTGCCGCGGGTCGTCGGAGGACAGGAGGAACAGCCATACGAGCGCCAGCAGTCGTCGGCACTTCGGCAGTCGCACGCGTTCGGCGGGGTGCAGATCGAACAGGCCGAGGAACGCGTCGACATCGAACGGCGGCCCCGCCCAACTCGCCACATGCTCCGTGATCTCCGCCAGCTCGAAGGGCCGGTCGCTGAGGCCGGAGTCCTCGAAGTCGACGATGCGTACGCGCGTACCGTCCCAGAGGTAGTTGGCGAGGTTGCCGTCACCGGGACCGAATACGGGCGGGACCTCCGACTGTCCGCCGGCCCCTTCCCCTTCCAGGCCGGAACGGGCCAGCCACTCCAGGCCGCGGTCCATCGCCTCGCCCACCTCGCCGCCGACTCGCGGGCGTATGCGCGGAGTCCACGTGTGGATCTGGTCGATGAGATGCCGCTGCCGGCCGGGCCGGACGGGTACGCCGGCCAGGACATCCGCCGGCACGGCCGCGTACAGCTCGGTCACCGCCGCGGCCATGGCTCCGAGCTGCCGATCGCCGAGCGGCTCGCCGCGCATCGGCCCGCCCGGTACGCGCGACATCACCACCACCGGCTCCTCCGCCGTGAGATCCGTGCGGTGGGGGACAGGGGCCAGGCCCGGCGCGTACGACGCGAGCAGCGACAGCGCACGCCACTCCCGCTCGCACGCGCCGCGGTTGCCATGGTGGAACTTCTTGATCACGCTGTCGGGCCGCAGCTCGACCGCGTTCCTGTTTCGTGGGGCGGATGTCGTCATAGCACGTGATGGTGTCGCGGCGACAGCGCCCTTCCCAGGGTGGCCGGGAGATCGGGGGAGTGCGTCACTTTCCCGCGAGGTGGGCGGCCAGCTGGGACAGCAGGCCGACGCCGTCGCGCAGCCGCCGCTGCTCCTCCGCGCTGAAGAGCTCCTGTATGGCGGCGTTGACGGCCTGGGCGCGCTGAGCGCGTTCGCCGCGCAGGCGGGCGCGGCCGGCGTCGGTGATGTGCAGCAGGAGTTTGCGGCCGTCGCTGGGGTGGGGCTCGGCGCGTACGAAGCCGCCGCTGGCGAGTTCCTTCACGGACTTGGCGGCCGACTGGTGCGTCACCCCGCGGCGCTGGGCCAGGTCGGCCGTGGTCAGCGGACCGTTGCGGTCGAGGTAGCCGAGGGCGGCCGACTCGCCGGGAGGCATGGTGTCCACGCCCCGTACCGCTCGGACCAGCTCCCCGACCGACTGCCGCAACTCCTCGGCCAGCGCGTCTTCATCCATGCGTGCATCTTATCCGGCAGCCGTGGAACTGTGGTGTACAGTTTGGTTGTGTAATTAGGTTGTAGGTTTTTCCGAGGGAGGATTCCGACGATGCAGCTCACCAAGTTCGGCCACGCCTGTGTCGGCATCGAGAAGGACGGCCGCCGCCTGGTGGTGGACCCGGGCGGCCTGACCGAACCGCAGGCACTGGACGGCGCCGACGCGGTCCTCGTCACGCATGAGCACTTCGACCACTTCTCGGAGGAGGCGCTGCGCCGGGCGGCCGAGAACAACCCGGCCCTGCGCATCTGGACCAACTCCGCCGTGGCCGGACAGCTGGACGGCCTCGGCGCCCGCGTCACCGCCGTGGGGGAGGGGGACGCGTTCACGGCGGCGGGCTTCGAGGTGACGGTCCACGGCGCCTGGCACGAGGACCTCCACCCCGACATCCCGCGCGTCGCCAATATCGGGTTCCTCGTCGACGGCGCGCTCTTCCACCCCGGAGACGCCCTGACCGTTCCCGAGACGGGCGCTTCCGGGGTGGACACGCTGCTGCTGCCGGTCCACACCCCCTGGTCCACGCTCGGCCACTTGATCGACTACGTGCGCGAGGTCGCCCCGCGCGACGCCTACGCCATCCATGACGGGGCCCTCAACGACATCGGCACCGCGATGCTGGGCGGCTTCCTGGGCGACGACGGCCCGGGGATCGGGGCGCGTTACCACCATCTGACCTCGGGCGAGACGACCCGAATCGGCTGAGCTCCGCTGCGTCCCGTATTGGTGCGCGACGGCCTGGAGTCGTCCGCGCGGTTTCAGCGGAGCAGCCATGTGGTCCGTGGGGGCCGCTCGGCCTCCGTCAGCCCTCGGGCGACTGCTGGAGCATGGCGAGGGTCAGCACATTGCCGCCGATGCCCCAGCCGCCGTCGGTCACCTCCTCCACGAGGACCATCGTGGTGGCGCGGGCACGTTCGCCGTAGACCTCGACATACAGCTCCGTGGCGCGCGTGACGATCTGCTCCTTCTGCTTCTCGTCCAGGCTCCCGGCGGGGACCTTGAAGTTCGCGAACGGCATGGTGGACCTCTTTCGGTTCGGTTTTCGGTTCGGTTTTCGGTTCAGTGATGAGTTGGTGGTCGGGTCGGGTTGGTAGGAGCTGGGCGGCGGATCGTCAGACGATGCCGCCGTTGGCGCGCAGGACCTGGCCGTTGATCCAGTGGCCGGCCGGCGACGCGAGGAAGGCGACGGTCTCGGCGATGTCCTCGGGGGTGCCCAGGCGCTCCAGCGGAGGCTGGGCGGCCAGGCGGGCGACGGTCGCCTCGTCCTTGCCCTCGAAGAACAGCTCGGTGGCGGTGGGGCCGGGGGCGACGGCGTTGACCGTCACGTTCCGGCCGCGCAGCTCGCGGGCGAGGATCATGGTGAGGGCCTCGACCGCGCCCTTGCTCGCGTTGTAGACGCCGTAGCCGGGGAAGGCCAGGCCCACCACCGACGTGGAGAAGGTGACGACCGCGCCGCCGTCGCGAATCCTGCGGGCCGCCTGCTGGGCGACCACGAACGTCCCCCGGACGTTGGTGCGGTGCACCGCGTCCAGCTCCGCGAGGTCCAGGTCGGCGACCGGCGACAGACGCATCCGCCCGGCCGCGTTCACGACGACGTCGACGCCGCCGAACTCGGACTCGGCCGTGTCGAAGAGCGCGGCCATTTGCCGCTCGTCGGCGACGTCCGCCCGTACGGCGACCGCCCGGCCGCCGGCGGCGGTGACCTCCTTGGCGGCGGCCTCGGCCAGGTCGCGATTGCCCACGTAGCCGACGACGACGGCCAGCCCGTCGGCCGCCAGACGGCTCACCGTCGCGCGCCCGATGCCGCGCGAACCACCGGTGACGACGGCCACGCGGGGCGGGCCGGTGCGGTGCTCGGCCGTGACGCCGACGGTGGTCTCGGATGTTTCGTCGCCTTTCGTGGTGTTCTTGGGATCAGGTTCGGGGGAGGGCATAGGGGCTCCTGAGAGGGCTGAACGAGAGGATCGCGGCGGTGCTGCGTACGTCGGCTGGGCGCCGCCGCGTCCCGCCTGCTCCTCCACTCTGGGCCGACTTCCCGACGTCAGCCACGGTTCTCCCCACCCAGGGGTCGCCGTCCCCTCCCTCACCGCCCCGACGTACGCGACCATGGGAGGCGTGAACCTTTCGGAACTCGCCGCGTACCTCAAATCCCGGCGCGACCGGATCCGCCCGTCCGACGTCGGCCTGCCCAGCGGCCCACGGCGCCGGGTGCCCGGACTGCGGCGCGAGGAGGTCGCCCAGCTGGCGGGCCTGTCCGCGGACTACTACACGGAGCTCGAACGCGGACGGGGAGCCCAGCCCTCGACCCAGGTACTGGTCGCGCTGGCCCGCGCGCTGCGGCTGAACGGCGACGAACGCGACCACGTGTTCCACCTCGCCGACCGCCCGGTTCCTCCGTCGGCGCACGGCCCGGCCGCGCACGTCCAACCGGGGCTGCTGCACCTCCTGGACCAGCTCACCATTACCCCCGCGCAGATCATCACCGACCTGCACGAGACCCTCGTCCAGAACCCGCCGGCCGTCACGCTCGTCGGCCCGGCCCCGGAGGCCCGCGGGCCCCGCGCGAGCTTCGTCTACCGCTGGTTCACCGACCCCGACGCCCGTACCGTCTATCCGGCCGAGGACCACCCGCACCACTCACGGGTCTTCGTCGCCGACCTCCAGGCCGTCGCCGCCCGGCGCGGCCGCGACGCCGAGGTGACCCGGATGACGGCCGCGCTGCGCGAACGCAGCCCGGAGTTCGCCGCCCTCTGGGACACCCGCGACGTCGCTCTGCGGCGGACGGACCACAAGCGCATCGCCCACACCGTGCTGGGCGTCATCGAACTGGACTGCCACAGCC
>NZ_JBHVHQ010000713.1:0-4507 GCF_042800135.1 Streptomyces sp. NPDC057654
GTACGGGCCTCAAGGGCCTCACCGAGCGGCTGGCCAACGCCGGCGGTTCCCTGACCACCGGGCCCGCCGGGCGGCGCGGCTTCCGCCTGGTGGCGGAGCTGCCGGTGGACGCGGACGGCGGAGAGGCGGCGGAGAGCCCTTCGGACGCGGCGGGGAAAATGGCCGGGGACACGACCGAGGAGGCCCGGACCACATGACCAAGGCGACCCAGGTGACCAAGGTGTTGCTCGCCGAAGACCAAGGGATGATGCGGGGCGCGCTCGCGCTGCTGCTCGGCCTTGAGGACGACATCGAGGTCGTCGCCCAGGTCTCGAACGGGGACGAGATCCTGCCGACGGCGAAGGACGTACGGCCGGACGTCGCACTCCTCGACATCGAGCTGCCGGGGCGCAGCGGGCTGGACGCCGCCGCCGAGCTGCGCGGGGCGCTGCCGGAGTGCCGGGTGCTGATCCTGACCACGTTCGGCCGTCCGGGGTATCTGCGCCGGGCGATGGAGGCCGGGGCCAGCGGGTTCCTGGTGAAGGACGGGCCGGTGGAGGAGCTGGCCGCGGCGATCCGGCGGGTGCTGGCGGGCGAGCGGGTCATCGACCCGGCGCTGGCCGCGGCGGCGCTGAGCGCGGGACCGAATCCGCTCACCCAGCGCGAGCGGGATGTGCTGGCCGCGGCGGTGGACGGCGCGACCGTCGCCGATATCGCGGGCCGGGTGCACCTGTCCCCCGCGACCGTGCGCAACTACCTCTCCGCGGCGATCGGGAAGACGGGGACCCGTAACCGGATGGAGGCAGTGCGCACCGCCCGTCAGAACGGCTGGCTGTAGCGGGAGACGAAGGGCCGCGGGGGGCTGAGGGGCCACTGGACTCTACGGCCGCACACAGTGACGAGTTGCGAACAGAGAGCCACATACTTAGCGTGAAGCGCGTGAGGCACGCAGACATCTCATCTGGGATGGACCGTACTCACAGCCGGAGAACAGCCGGAGAACGGCCAGATCAAGGCAGATCACGGCAGATCAAGGCCGTAGGAAGGCCGGAGAAAGGCCACCACGCCGCGGCAGCGCGGTGCGGCCCCGGCCACGCGTCCCGGAGCGCCCCGGCTCCCCCCGCCCCATCCCTCTGGGATGTCCCTTCGCAGGAGGAAGCAGATGTTTCCGCAGTCGAAGCTCAGCAAACTCGCCCTCGTGACCGCCACCGGCGCCCTCGCCGCCGCCACGGCGGTCGGCCCCGCCTTCGCCGCGGCCCCCGCGAACGACGGCCACGCCCCGTACAAGGGCCGCGTCATCGCCAAGACGGGCCTGCTGGTCCGTACGGGCCCGAGCACCCACTACAAGGTGATCGGCAAACACGGGTACGGCAAGGTCGTGCACATCGTGTGCAAGGTCAACGGCCAGAACATCCGCGGCAACCCGCGCTGGTATCTGCTCAGCGACGGTACATACGGGTGGTCCTCCGCCCGCTACATCGTCAACATCGGGCGGGCGCCCGCCTGGTGCTGACCCGCGGCGCGGGCTGAGGCCGGCTGCGGCCCGTACAGCGCCCGCGCCCCGCGATCCCCGTGCGCCCCGGCCTCCGGATTCCGAGCTGGCCGGGGCGTGCGGCATGCCCTTCGTACCGTCGTCCGTACCGTCTGGGCTACGGCTTGCGCAGCAGCGTGACCACGGCCGCGCCGCCCAGCCCGATGTTGTGCGCGAGGCCGGTGCGGGCGCCCTCGACCTGTCGGGGGCCGGCCTCGCCGCGCAGCTGCCAGACCAGTTCGGCGGCCTGCGCGAGGCCCGTGGCACCGAGCGGATGCCCCTTGGAGATCAGCCCGCCGGACGGGTTGACGACCCACCGTCCGCCGTACGTCGTCGCGCCGTCGGCGACGAGCTTGCCGGACTCACCGTCCGCGCACATCCCCAACGCCTCATAGGTGATCAGCTCGTTGACGGAGAAGCAGTCGTGCAGCTCGATCACGTCGACGTCCTCGATGCCGAGCCCGGAGCGCTCGTAGACCTGCCGGGCCGCAGCCCGCGACATGGGCTTGCCGACGACGTCGATACAGGAGCCGGAGGCGAAGCTCTCCTCGGTGTCCGTGGTCATGGCCTGGGCGGTGATCTCGACCGCGCGCCCCATCAGGCCGTGCTGGTCGACGAAGCGTTCGGAGACGACGACGGCGGCGGCCGAGCCGTCGGAGGTCGGTGAGCACTGGAGCTTGGTCAGGGGCCGGTGGATGGTCTTGGCGGCCAGTACCTCTTCGACCGAATAGGCGTCCTGGAACTGGGCGTTGGGGTTGCCCGTCGAGTGGCGGTGGTTCTTCGCGCCGACGGCGGCGAGCTGTTCGGCGGTGGTCCCGTACCGCTCCATGTGCTCGCGGGCGGCGTTGCCGAAGATCTGGGCGGTGGGCGGGGTCTGCTCGAAGCCGTGCCGGGCGGCCATGACGCCGTAATGCCGGGCGACGGGCGACGTTTTGAAGTCTCCGCCGTCCGCGCCGCCGCCGAGCGCGCCCTTCTTCATCTTCTCGAAGCCGAGCGCGAGCACGCAGTCGTTGGCGCCGGACTCGACGAACTGACGGGCCATCATCAGGGCCGTGGAGCCGGTCGCGCAGTTGTTGTTGACGTTGTAGACGGGGACGCCGGTCAGGCCGAGCCCGTACGCCGCGCGCTGCCCGGCGGTCGAGCCCTGGTAGCAGTAGCCGACGGGAACCTGCTCGACGAGCTCGTACGGTATCCCGGCGTCGGCGAGCGCCTTGGAGCCCGCTTCCTCGGCCATGTCCCAGTACTGCCAGTCGCGGCTCTCGGGCTTCTCGAACTTCGTCATCCCGACGCCGACGATGTACGCCTTCATGCGAAAAGCTCCTCAGATCAGGGGCGGGACTAGATCAGGGGGCGGGGCTCCGGGTCGCGGGGCAGGCCGAGCAGCCGTTCCGCGACGACGTTGAGCTGCACTTGCGTGGTGCCGCCCGCGATGGTCAGGCAGCGGGACATCAGGAAGCCGTGCAGGGCCCGTTCGCCCGGCCCCTCGCGCACCGCGCCCTCGGGGCCGAGGAGTTCGAGGGCGAGTTCGGCGACCTTCTGCTGGTGCGGGGTCTGGACGAGCTTGCGGATGCTGGCGCCCGCGCCGGGTTCGAGGCCCATAGTCTGCTGGAGGGTCGTACGGAGCCCGATGCAGGCGAGAGTGTGGGCCTCGGCGGCGAGCGCGCCGACCCGCTCGCGCACCGACCCGTCGGCGTCCCCGGTCCGTGCGATGAGCGTCTCCAGGCCGGTACCGAAGGTCAGCTGGTCGGCCATGTGGACGCGTTCGTTGCCCAGGGTGTGGCGGGCGACCCGCCAGCCGTCGCCCACCTCGCCGACGACGGCGTCGGGCGGCAGCAGCGCGTCGTCGAAGTAGACCTCGTTGAAGAGGGAGTCCCCGGTGATCTCCTTCAGCGGCCGGATGTCGATGCCCTCGGTCCGCTTCATGTCGACGACGAAGTAGGTCAGGCCCTTGTGCTTGGGGGCGTCGGGGTCGGTACGGGCCAGCAGGATGCCGTAGTCCGCCCACTGCGCGGCCGACGTCCACACCTTCTGGCCGCTGATCCGCCAGCCGTCGGGCGTGCGGACGGCCTTGGTGCGCAGCGAGGCGAGGTCGGAGCCGGCGCCCGGCTCGGAGAACAGCTGGCACCACAGCACGTCGCCGCGGAGCGTCGGCGGAAGGTAGCGCTCGCGCTGCGCCTCGGTGCCGTAGTCGATGAGGGAGGGTACGACCCAGGTGGCGATCCCGAGGTCGCTGACCTTCACCTGGGCCGCCGCCGTCTCCTGCTGCACGGCGAGCTGCTGTACGGGCCCGGCGCCGAGTCCGTACGGGGGCGGCAGGTGCGGGGCGGCGTAACCGGTGGGGGCGAGGAGGCGGCGGGCGGCGGAGGGGTCCAGGCCGCGGGCGGGTTCGACGGCGGTCCGCGCGCGGGACCGGTGGGCGTCGGCTTCCGGGGGCAGTTCCAGGCGCAGTTCGCGGCGGGCCCCGTCGGCGGCGAGGCGGGCGGCGCGCAGCCGGTGGGCGGCGCCGGGGCCGAGCAGCTGGCGGGCGACGGTGGCGCGGCGCAGATAGAGGTGGGCGTCGTGTTCCCAGGTGAAGCCGATGCCGCCGAGGATCTGGACGCAGTCCTTGGCGCAGCTGTACGCGGCGTCCAGCGCGGTGGCCGCGGCGAGGGCCGCCGTGAGGGCGCGCGCGCCGGGCTCGGCGTCGGCGGCGCGGGCAGCGTCCCAGGTCAGGGCGCGGGCCTGTTCGGTCCGTACGAGCATGTCGGCGCAGAGGTGCTTGACGGCCTGGAACTGGCCGATGGGGCGGCCGAACTGCTCGCGGACCTTCGCGTACTCGGCGGCGGTGGTGAGCGCCCAGTCCGCGGTGCCGCACGCCTCGGCGGCGAACAGGACGGCGGCGAGGTCGCGGACGCGCCCGGCGTCCACGGCCACGGTCCGCCCGGCGGGCACGGCGGTCCCCTCGGCCGTGACCTCGGCGGTGGGGCGGGTGGGGTCGGCGCTGTCCTGGGCCCGTAC
>NZ_JBHVHQ010000714.1:0-4504 GCF_042800135.1 Streptomyces sp. NPDC057654
GGGCTGCGCGTCCGGGTCGCGGCCGCCGCCTCCGAGCCCGCCGCCCCCGGCCGGCCGCCGGCCGGCGACACCGCGGCCGCGGCCGCCGACGTCGTCGGACCGCTGCCCGTAGCCGTCGACCTCACGGCCTACCGCGTCCTGCAAGAGGCGCTCACCAACGTGCACAAGCACGCGGGCCCCTCGGCCACCGCCGAGGTCGGCATCCTCCGGGGCCGCGCGTCCCTGCTCCTGACCGTCCGCGACAATGGCGACGGACCGCCGCCGGACCGTACGGACGGCACGGGCACGGCCGCCGACACCGGCGCCGGCCCGGGCGGACACGGTCTGATCGGGATGCGCGAGCGGGCGGTCGCACTCGGCGGCACCTGCGAGGCGGGACCCGGCCCGGACGGCGGCCCCGGCTTCGCGGTCCGCGTCGAGCTGCCGCTCCAAGCGCGTACGGGAGGGGACGCATGACGATCAAGGTGCTGCTCGCGGACGACCAGGCGCTGCTGCGCAGCGCGTTCCGGGTGCTGGTGGACTCCGAGGCGGACATGGAGGTGGTCGGGGAGGCGTCCGACGGCGCGGAGGCCGTCGAGCAGGCCCGCGCCAAGGGCCCCGACATCGTGCTGATGGACATCCGGATGCCCGGCACGGACGGCTTCGCCGCGACCCGCGCGATCTGCTCCGACCCCGCCCTGGAGCACGTACGCGTGGTCATGCTGACCACCTTCGAGATCGACGAGTACGTCGTGCAGTCGCTGCGCGCCGGGGCCTCCGGCTTCCTAGGCAAGGGCGCCGAGCCCGAGGAGCTGCTGTCCGCGATCCGCGTCGCGGCGGCCGGCGAGGCGCTGCTGTCGCCGGTGGCGACCAAGGGGCTGATCGCCACGTTCCTCGCCCAGAGCGAGGGCGCGGACGCGGCCTCCGGCGGCTACCAGGCGGAGCGGCTCGCGGCCCTGACCGGGCGCGAGCGCGAGGTGCTGGTGCAGGTCGCCGGCGGCTACTCCAACGACGAGATCGGGGAGCGGCTGGAGGTCAGCCCGCTGACCGTCAAGACCCATGTGAACCGGGCGATGGCCAAACTGGGCGCCCGGGACCGGGCCCAATTGGTGGTCATCGCCTACGAAACCGGACTTGTACGCCCAAGGGTGGAGTGACCCCTAGGGGCGCGTACTGCGGCTGCGGTACACGTCCGGGACGAGAATCGACCTGCGAGCGAGGAATTCGCACCGGGGCACGGGCGATCGTAGAGGTGGGCCGCTGCCGCGCCCCCGTCGATCCGCTCAGCAAACAGAAGAGAGAGCCAAAACCCATGTCCTGGCTGTCCAGAATCAGCCTCGTACAGCGGGGACTGATAGCTCTGATGGCGATAGTCGCCGTCGTGTTCGGGGCCATCGCCATCCCTCAGCTGAAGCAGCAGCTGCTGCCGTCCATCGATCTGCCCATGGTGTCGGTGATCGCGCCGTACCAGGGCGCGTCCCCGGACGTGGTCGAGAAGCAGGTCGTCGAGCCGCTGGAGAACAGCATCAAGGCGGTCGACGGCATCACCGGCATCACCTCCACCGCCAGCGAGGGCTCGGCCGTCATCATGGCCAAGTTCGACTACGGCAACGGCTCCGACAAGCTCGTCGCCAACGTCCAGCAGGCCGTCAACCGGTCCTCCTCGCAGCTCCCCAAGGACGTCGACCCGCAGGTCATCGCGGGCTCCACCGACGACATCCCGACCGTCGTGCTCGCGGTCTCCTCGACCCAGGACCAGCAGGCGCTCGCCGACAAGCTGGACCGGAGCGTCGTGCCGACGCTCAAGAACATCGACGGCGTCGGCCAGGTCAACGTGGACGGCGTACGGGACCGCGTCGTGGCCGTCACCCCCGACGACGCCAAGCTCGCCGCGGCCGGCCTGACCCCCGCCGCGCTCGGGCAGGCGCTGGAGGCGAACGGCGCGTCCGTGCCGGCCGGCGCGTTCTCCGAGGGCGGCAAGAGCCGGACCGTCCAGGTCGGCGGCGGCTTCACCTCGCTGAAGCAGATCGAGGACCTGCGGATCAACCCGGCGGCCGCGCCCGGCGCCGACGGCAAGGGCGCCAAGCCGGTCCGGGTCGGCGATATCGCCACCGTCAAGCAGGAGTCGGCGGCCCCCACCTCCATCACCCGCACCGACGGCAAGCCCAGCCTCGGCATCGCCATCACCATGGACCACGACGGCAGCGCCGTCGCGATCTCCGACGCCGTCAAGGACAAGCTGCCGCAGCTCCGCGCGGACCTCGGCTCCGACACGAAGCTGACCGTCGTCAGCGACCAGGGCCCGGCGGTCTCCAAGTCCATCGACGGCCTGACGACGGAGGGCCTGCTCGGTCTCCTCTTCGCCGTCGTGGTGATCCTTCTCTTCCTCGCGTCGCTGCGCTCGACGCTGGTCACGGCGATCTCCATCCCGCTGTCCGTGCTGCTCACGCTGATCGTGCTGTGGACCCGGGACCTGTCGCTCAACATGCTCACGCTGGGCGCCCTCACCATCGCCATCGGCCGCGTCGTCGACGACTCGATCGTGGTCCTGGAGAACATCAAGCGCCATCTCTCCTACGGCGAGGAGCGGCAGCAGGCCATCCTGACGGCGGTCCGCGAGGTGTCCGGCGCCGTCACCGCCTCCACCCTCACCACGGTCGCGGTCTTCCTGCCGATCGGCCTGGTCGGCGGCATGGTGGGCGCGCTCTTCGGCTCGTTCTCGCTGACCGTCTCGGTGGCGCTGCTGGCCTCCCTGCTGGTGTCGCTCACCGTGGTGCCGGTCCTCTCGTACTGGTTCCTGCGTGCTCCGAAGGCGAGCGAGGGCGCGGACCCGGAGGAGCTGCGGCGCAAGGCCGAGGAGAAGGAGACCCGCGGCCGGCTCCAGCGGCTGTACGTGCCGGTGCTCGGCTTCGCGACCCGGCGCCGCGTCACCAGCCTGGTGATCGCCGTCCTGGTGCTCGTCGCCACGTTCGGCATGGCCCCGCTGCTCAAGACCAACTTCATCGACGGCGGCGAGCAGGACAGCCTCTCCGTCAAGCAGGAACTCGCCCCCGGCACCAGCCTGGAGGCGGCCGACGCCGCGTCCAAGAAGGTCGAGAAGCTGCTCGACGGCGTCGCCGGGGTCAAGGACTACCAGGTCACCGTCGGCTCGTCCGGCATCATGGCGGCCTTCGGCGGCGGTACGGGCGCCAACCAGGCCTCGTACGAGGTCAAGCTGAAGGACTCCGGCAAGGCCGACGCCGTCACCGACACCATCCGCGCCGGCCTCAAGAAGCTCGACGGCATCGGCCGCACCACCGTCTCGGCGGGCGGCGGCTTCGGCGACCAGGACCTGAGCGTCGTGGTCAAGGCCGCCGACGCGAAGACCCTCAAGTCGGCGTCGGAGAGCGTGCGTTCCGCGGTCGCGGGCCTCGACCACGTCACCGACGTCCGCAGCGACCTCTCGCAGAGCGTGCCCCGCGTCTCCGTCAAGGGCAACGACAAGGCCGCCGCGGCGGGCTTCACCGAGACGAGCCTGGGGCAGGCCGTGGCGCAGGCGGTGCGCGGCACCACCAGCGGCAAGGCGGTCCTCGACGATGCCGAGCGCGACGTCGTCGTGAAGTCGGCCAAGCCGGCGGCCACCCTGGACCAGCTCAGGAACCTCGAACTCGGCTCCCCGGCGGGCAAGGTGCGGCTCGGTGACATCGCCGAGGTCAAGACCGTGCCCGGCCCGGTCCAGATGACCCGCATCGACGGCGCGCGGGCGGCGACCATCACCGCCAAGCCGACCGGCGACAATACCGGCGCGGTCACCGCGGACCTGCAAACCAAGATCGACAAGGTGAAGAAGACGCTGCCCAAGGGCGCGACCGTCGAGATCGGCGGCGTCTCCTCGGACCAGAACGACGCCTTCGCCAAGCTGGGCCTCGCCATGCTGGCGGCCATCGCGATCGTCTTCATGGTGCTGGTCGCGACCTTCCGGTCGCTCATCCAGCCGCTGATCCTGCTGGTCTCCATCCCGTTCGCGGCTACCGGCGCGATCGGCCTGCTGGTCGTCACCGGCACCCCCATGGGCGTCCCGGCGATGATCGGCATGCTGATGCTCATCGGCATCGTGGTCACCAACGCGATCGTGCTGATCGACCTGATCAACCAGTACCGCAGGCAGGGCCTCCCGGTGGTCGAGGCGGTCGTCGAGGGCGGCCGGCACCGGCTCCGCCCGATCCTGATGACCGCTCTGGCGACGATCTTCGCGCTGCTGCCGATGGCGCTGGGCGTCACCGGACAGGGCGGCTTCATCTCCCAGCCGCTGGCCGTGGTCGTCATCGGCGGCCTGGTCACCTCGACGCTGCTCACGCTGCTGCTCGTACCGACGCTCTACACGATGGTCGAGCTGCGCAAGGAGCGCCGGGCCAAGAAGAAGGCCGCCAAGCGCGCCGGGAAGAACGGCGTCCCCGCACGGAACGAGGACGACCGTACGCCGGAGACGGCGGGCGTCTGACCTGGTTCCCCGCACACGAAGCCCCCACGGCCACCGCTTGAGTTC
>NZ_JBHVHQ010000715.1:0-4501 GCF_042800135.1 Streptomyces sp. NPDC057654
CCGCCACCCTGTGCAACGTAGGGATCAGCGGCCGTCAGTCCTCCCGGCGGCCGTGGGGCCGCCGTCCTTCACCTTTGCTACGAACCGTGACCACGCGTCCGCCGGGAAGGTCAGGTTGGGGCCGCCGGGGTTCTTGCTGTCGCGGACCGGGACGAAGCCGTGTGGCCGCCCGGCGGCCAGGTTCGTGGCGGCCTCGATGCACTGGCCGCCGTTGTCGCTGTACGAGGACTTGAACCAGTGGGGGGATTCGGTTGTCACAGGGTGCCCTTCCGTACTTGGTCGATCACGGTCCCTGGCCCGCTGAGAGGGCGGGCCAGGGGCGTTGTCCGTACCGGGCCGCAGCCTCTAGGCAGCTGTGAAGCTGTCGTCCTTCACGCTTGCCACGAAGGTCGTCCACGCGGTGGGGGTGAACGACAGGGTGGGTCCGTCCGTGTCCTTGCTGTCGCGGACCGGGACGGTCCCGTGCGGGGCGGCCAGGTTAGCGGCGATCTCGATGCACTGGCCGCCGTTGTTGCTGTACGAGGACTTGAACCAGCGGGGGGATTCGGTCGTCACAGGGTGCCCTTTCGTACCTGGTTGATCATGGTCACAGATGCTGCCTGTGAAGGTGCCTCTGCCTGTAGCTGATGGTAGGCCGTCAACAGCGGTACTACGCAGGTACTTTCGCGTTCGAAATGGCCCTGCTGCGCAGACTCGGCGTACGACATGAGCGAGCGGTCCGCCATCGTCAGTACGGTTATGGGCAGGTCGAAGGGGCGGCGTTCTCCCATCTCGAACGGTGCGACCTGGAGCATGGTGTTCGGCAGCTCGGCAAACTCGACCAGTCGCGCCAACTGTGCGTCCATGACGTGGGGTTCGCCCATAGGACGGCGGATACAGCTTTCGTCCAGCATTACGAAGACCAGTGGCGGAGATGAGCGGACCAGTGCGGCCTGCCTCTCCGCGACCAGCGCGATTCGCTCGTCCGCCTGTTCTCTGGTGATCGCTCCCCGCTTTGCGGTGCTGCGCGCGAGCACCGTCGCGTACTCCGGCGTCTGAAGCAGGCCAGGGATCACACCCACCTCGTACAGTCTGATCTCGACCGCCCGGCCCTCGTACCCGACGAACTCCGGGAAGCCTTCCAGCAGGCTCCCGTGCTTCATCTCCCGCCACTGGTGCTCGAACGTCTCGGCGCTGTTGACGATGCCGAAAGCGATGTCAACTTGACGGGCGAAACGGAGAGTCGGCATCTTGCGGCCGGTTTCCACGGCGGAAATGTGCGTGCTGGAATACCCCGTCTGTTCGGCGAGGCCCTCCTGCTTCCATCCGCGGTCTTCGCGTTCCTTGCGTACACGCGCGCCGAACGCTGCTTGAGGGCTGCTGTCTGGGTGCAACTCTTTGATGTTCAAGGGCTCGTGAAGACCTTCCGTGCTCGACTGACACGTTGAACGGGCCTCGACTGTAGGGCAGGGTGATTCCCCTTGGTAGTGGGTTCACTACAGAGAGGAGCCGAAATGCCCTCGAACGTTTCTCCGGGTCGTCACCCTGGGCCTCGGCGGGGTCCGGGAAACCCGGACGCAAAAGGCGATTCTCTCGCGGAGTTGGAGCGCGTCGTGGCGGCCGGTGGGTTCTGGCGCTTAGCGCCGGATTGGTGGCCGCGTGAATGTGCGGAGCCGACAAGGGAGTTGACCGAGCGGGTACGGGACGGGCTGAGGCGGTTGTCGGTATGAGGAGTGCGGCGCGGGAAGCGCTTTCGGAGTTGATGGAGGAATTGGGGGCTGACGGTGTGCTCCTGGTGCTCAAATTCGATGAGCCGGCCGTCCGGCCGAACCGTCGTCCCCCGACCGGTTCCATCGCCTTTCCGCCGTGCGACTGTGCCGAACACCGCGCCGGGCGCGGAAAGCCCGACACCGCCGTTCGCCTCAGCGCCAAGGGTGACCAGAGTGGAAGCGACGGCGTAAGCGGAGGCGTAAGCGGAAGCGGGGGAGGTTCCTGACGTACGGGTTCTTCCTCGGTGTGCCGTTGGCCCATGGCGGGCTATCCGGAGTGGGTTTCGGGCGGCTGAAATGCGTTCCCGTGACCGTAGAAGCGGTGTCGGAATGTGGTGATTCGGGGGTATGGCGCAGTTCAGGGAGGAGCACCGGTTCGGCTTCCGGTCCACCTTCACCCATGTGCCGCAGGGCGCGGACGTACCGGCCTTCCTCGAAGGGGCGGCGGGTACGGCGCTGGCGCTGGACGCGTACGCGGAGGGCGGGGCCGTGGCGGGGTGGGACATGGCCTTGCTGGTGACGTGAGGCCGCCCGGTCCCTGGCCCCGCCCATCCTCTCTCCGGGCTCAGCCGTCCAGCGAGATCGCGCTCTTGGCGTGGTCGCGGGCGGCCTCCGTGGCCGGATCGATGGCGTTGCGGCCCGCCAGGGCCTGGTTGAGGCGGATGAAGGGCCGCATACGGGTCTCGGTACGGGCGTACGCGGCGCGGTGGCCCCCGTCCCCGTCCCCGTGCGCGGCGGTGGCGGCGGCTGCGGCGAGGGAGTCGGCGAGCACGTACGCGCCGACGAGCGCGAGGCTGGTGCCCTGGCCGGTGATGGGGGAGGGGCAGTAACCGGCGTCGCCCACTAAGGTCACGCGGCCCTTGGACCAGTGGTCCATGCGGACCTGCGCCATGGTGTCGAAGTAGAAGTCGTCGGCTTCGTCAAGGGACTTGAGGATTCGGCGGCTCTCCCAGCGCAGGTCCGCGATGCGCGCGGCGGTCAGCGCCCTGTGGGCCTCGGTGTCGCGGTAGTCGTAGTCGGGCAGGTCGCCCTTGAAGCCGACGGTGATGCGCAGCTCAGAGTTGTCGGGCACCGGGTAGGCGATGAGGGAGAAGGGCATGTCGCCGTCGTTGACGCAGATCTGCCAGTTGTTGAGATCGAGGTAGTTGTCCGCGCTGAAGATGGCTATCTGATAGCCGAGTTGATGGAGGAAGGGCTTTTCCGGTCCGAATGCCAGGGCTCGTACGGTGGAGTGCAGGCCGTCGGCCCCGACCACGTAATCGAAGGTGCGGGGCGCGCCGCGCTCGAAGGTGACCTGTACGCCGTATGCGTCCTCGCCTTCTTCCAGGGTGGCGATGGAGTCCCCGTATACGTACTCGACGTCGTCGCGGGTCGCGTCGACCACGATGCGCGAGAGGTCCTCGCGCATCACCTCGACGTCGGTGCTGTCGAACCGGCCGCCGGTGAACGTCCGCTCGGTGGTGCGCTCCAGCTCGTTGCCGTCGCGGTCGAAGACGGTCATGCCGTGCATACGGGTGCGGGCCGCGCGTATCTCGTCGCCGAGGCCCATGCGGTCGATGACGTCGAGGGCGGAGCCGCGGATGTCGATGGCCTGACCGCCGGGGCGCGGGGCGGGGTTGCGCTCGACGACGGTCGGGGCGAAGCCGCGGCGGCTGAGCCAGTAGGCGAGGGCGGGGCCGGCGATGCTCGCACCGGAGATGAGAACAGTCTTCATGCGATCTCCTCAGTCATTCGGTCTCCTGCGCACCGCACCGCCGCCGTGTACGGAGGGCGTACGGAGTGCGGCGTATGGCGTGCGGCGTACAGGGGACCGACCCGATCGAGAGGACACCTCGATGCAACAGCACATTACGTCCGGGCAGTTCGAGCCGACAGGGGTGCTGGAGGCGCATGGGGGCGCTCGGGGACGAGGTCGCAGGGGTGCCAAGGGCCGTAGATGCCTCGGCGTCGTATTTCTTTGCTGTTTGCTTACCGGAGCATCGGCGGCGGTGGCGTGAGTCTGCGCCGTCAGGTCGTGGCCAGCAGCAGGTCCTCTCCGCTCGACGGGCGGAGGCCGTCGGCGCGACCGGCGAAGTAGCGCTCCGCGTGCGAGGCCCCCGACACGTGCCGGGCGTCCTTGAACCCGGCCTCGCGGGCCAGTGCCAGCATCTCCTGCGGGGTGTAGAAGCTGATGAAGGGCGTTCCGGAGGTACGGGCGCCTTCCTTGCTCGCACGGAATCCCGGACGGTCGGCGGTGTCGAGGAGTTCGGTCGGCAGGAGGAACGTCATGGCGACCGTCGAGCCGGGGGCGAGCCCGGCGATCCGGCGCAGGGCGGCGACGGTGGCGTCCTTGGTGAGGTACATGGTGACGCCGGTGGAGACGACGACCGCCGGCCGGCCGGGATCGAAGCCGGCGGCGGTCAGATGCTCCCACCAGGGTTCGTCAGCTTCGAAGTCGACCGGCACCAGGTGCAGCCACTGCGGGATGCCGTAGCCGAGTTCGATCAGGCGGTGGCGTTTCCAGGACTGGGGGCCGGCCTGATCGACCTCGAAGATCTGTAGTCGAGAGGCGATCTCCGGCCTGCGCTGGGCGAAGGTGTCCAGGCCGGCTCCCAGGATCACGTACTGGGTGACGCCGCGGTCGGCCTGCTCGGTGATCAGGTCCTCGATGAAACGGGCGCGGGCCGCCATGGCGGCCCGGAACCCCCTGGTGGCGTGCGGGTCCAAGTCCGGGCGGTCGCGCCAGTCGGGGCCGGGCGCCGCCAGTTCCAGGC
>NZ_JBHVHQ010000716.1:0-4496 GCF_042800135.1 Streptomyces sp. NPDC057654
GGCGGGGGGCTCGACGCTGTGGGCCATCAGGTCCCAGCCGGTGACGTCGGCGGCCGGTACGCCCGCCTCCTCGGCGACGAAGGAGATCAGGTCGCCCTCGTGGACGTCGCCGAGGCCCCAGATCGGCGTCATGTGGCGCTGCTTGTCGAGCTTGAGGCCCTCGGTGTGCACGGACCGGTCGAGGTGCACGGCGAGCTGGGGTACGCGCAGCAGCGGGCGGTCCACGTTGACGAGGCGGGTGGTGCCGTCGCGCAGCGAGAGCCGGCCGGAGAGGCCGAGGTCGCGGTCGAGCCAGGTGTTGAGCAGCGCGCCGCCGTAGATCTCCACGGCGACCTGCCGCCAGCCGTGGGCCCCGGTGTCGGGGATGGGTTTGACGCGCAGGTTGGGGGAGTCCGTATGGGCTCCGACGATGCGGTACGGGGTGGCCGGGGTCGCGCCGCGCGGTACGTACCAGGCGATGATCGCGCCGCCTCTGAGGACGTACTTGCCGCCGGCCGTCTCGTCGGACCCGGCCGCGCCGGCGGGCGGGGTCCACGATTCGGTCTCGGAGACCTGGCGGAATCCGGCCTTCTCCAGCCGTGCGGCCGCGTTCGCCACCGCGTGGTACGGGGACGGGCTCGCGGCGAGGTAGGACATCATGTCGTCGGTGTGGCCGCGATCGAAGCGGTGCGCAGAGCTCATGGCCTCAGGATAAGGATCAGAACAGGAGAACGGACGGGGTCCGGTCCCTCTGTGAGGGAATCGGGCCCCGTCCGCGGGAACTACCGTCGGTTTTCGGACCGGCTCTTCAACCTCCGGTCCTTTTTGCGGCTTGTAAGCGCCCGTGTGAAGGGCCTGCCTCCGGCGGCTTCGAGCGGCTTCGAGCGGCTTCGAGCGGGCTCAGAAGGCGCTCTCGTCCAGCTCCATCAGGGACTG
Organism: Streptomyces sp. NPDC057654; assembly: GCF_042800135.1. Taxonomy (NCBI): domain Bacteria; kingdom Bacillati; phylum Actinomycetota; class Actinomycetes; order Kitasatosporales; family Streptomycetaceae; genus Streptomyces; species Streptomyces sp. NPDC057654. The sequence goes on from NZ_JBHVHQ010000716.1 coordinate 916, forward strand.
GTCCACGGACTCGGCCTGCGCGCGGGCGACGGCGACGTGCGGCAGGACGGTGTGCGCGAAGAACTTCGCGGCGGCGATCTTGCCCGCGTAGAACGTCTTGTCCTTGGCGCCGGCGCCCGCGAGCTTGTCGGCGGCCACCGCCGCGCCCTTGAGCAGCAGGTAGCCGATGACGACGTCGCCGGAGGCGAGCAGCAGCCGGGTGGTGTTGAGGCCGACCTTGTAGATGGACTTGACGTCCTGCTCGGTGGCGGCGAGGTCGGTCAGCATCGCGCCGACGATCGCCTCCAGGTCGACGGCGGCCTTGGCGAGCTCGTCGCGGGCGGGTGCGAGGTCCTCGCCGCCGGCGGCCTCGGCGAGGAACTTCTTGATCTCCTCGGAGAGGGCGGTCAGCGCCTGGCCCTGGTCGCGGACGATCTTCCGGAAGAAGAAGTCCTGGCCCTGGATGGCGGTGGTGCCCTCGTAGAGGGTGTCGATCTTGGCGTCCCGGATGTACTGCTCGATCGGGTACTCCTGGAGGTATCCGGAGCCGCCGAAGGTCTGGAGGGACTGCGCGAGCTGTTCGTACGACTTCTCGGAGCCGTAGCCCTTGACGATGGGGAGCAGCAGGTCGTTGAGGCGGTGCGCGGCCTTGGCCTCGGCCTCCTCGCCGGCGGCCTCCCGGACGATGATCTCGTCCTGTACGGACGCGGTGTAGAGCACCAGGGCGCGCATGCCCTCGGCGTACGCCTTCTGCGTCATGAGCGAGCGGCGCACGTCGGGGTGGTGGGTGATGGTGACGCGCGGCGCGGCCTTGTCGGTGAAGGCGGCGAGGTCGGGGCCCTGCACGCGCTCCTTGGCGTACTCCAGGGCGTTGAGGTAGCCGGTGGAGAGGGCGGCGATGGCCTTCGTGCCGACCATCATCCGCGCGAACTCGATGATCTTGAACATCTGGCGGATGCCGTCGTGCTTCTCGCCGAGCAGCCAGCCCTTGGCGGGCTTCCCGTCGACGGCGCCGAACGTCATCTCGCAGGTGTTGGACGCCTTGAGGCCCATCTTGTGCTCGACGTTGGTGGCGTAGGCGCCGTTGCGCTCGCCGAGCTCGCCGGTCTCCCAGTCGAAGTCGTACTTCGGCACGATGAAGAGGGAGAGGCCCTTGGTGCCGGGGCCGTGGCCCTCGGGGCGGGCGAGGACGAAGTGGATGATGTTCTCGGACATGTCGTGCTCGCCCGAGGTGATGAAGCGCTTGACGCCCTCGATGTGCCAGGAGCCGTCGTCCTGCTGGACGGCCTTCGTACGGCCCGCGCCGACGTCGGAGCCCGCGTCGGGCTCGGTGAGCACCATGGTGGAACCCCACTGGCGGTCGACCATGCGCTGCGCGACGGCGTGCTGCTCCTCGGTGCCCTCTTCGTGCAGGACGCCGGCGAAGGCGGGGCCGGAGGCGTACATCCAGATGGCGGGGTTGGCGCCGAGTACGGTCTCGGCGAAGGCCCAGAGCAGGGAGCGGGGCGAGGTGGTGCCGCCGATCTCCTCCGGGATGCCGAGCCGCCACCAGTCGGCGTCCATGTACGCCTGGTAGCTCTTCTTGAAGGTCTCGGGGACCGGCGCCGTATTGGTCTCCGGGTCGAAGACCGGGGGGTTGCGGTCGGCGTCGGTGTAGGAGTCGGCCAGCTCGTTCTCGGCGAGGCGGGCGATCTCGGAAAGGATGCTCTTGGCGGTGTCGACGTCCGTCTCCGCGAACGGGCCGGTGCCGTACAGCTTGTCGCGGCCGAGGACCTCGAAGAGGTTGAACTCGATGTCGCGGAGATTCGACTTGTAATGCCCCATGGCGACGGCTCCGTAAGGCTCGGGAGACAGTGATCTCTTATGCATACCAATCGGTAACCACCATGATGCTACCCGTGGGTAATAACAGGCAACCCCCAAAGGGCCAACTGTGACCCAACCCGCTCGGTACGCTCGTAGGCATGTACGGCTACGACCAGAACGCGGGCGCGGGGCAGGGGTACGCCGCGCCGCCCCCGCCTCCGCCGCCGCAGCAGCACGCGCAGCAGCCCGGCGGCTACGGCGGGCAGCCGCTCTACCCCGAGCCGTCGCCGCCGTCCCTCGCGGACGCGGTACGGGCCTTCACGACCGGCTCGATGTCGGCCGAGGACTTCCAGGGCATCTTCTCGACGTCCAAGGTCTACTGCCCGCGCGGTGACAATCCGGGCTTCCTGGCGCTGCACAACACGCAGCAGCCGGTGATCCCGATGTTCACCTCGCTCAAGGAGCTGCGGCGGTACGCCGGGAAGGAGTCCAAGTACTTCGTGATCACCGGGGCCGAGGTGATCGACCTGCTGCCGACGGGGTACGGCTTCGTGCTCGACATGGAGGGCGATCACCGGATGGTGTTCGACGCGAAGTCGGTGGAGCAGATGGTCGACTTCGCGATGCGTCGTATGTACGGATAGGTCCTGCTGTTCCGCCTCCGACCGGGGCCCGCCGCGTGACGCGGCGGGCCCTTTCGCGTGCCTGGTCACGGCCCTCCGCGAGGCGGGGGAATACATGCCTCCTTGCTAGATGTTCACTGTTCAACTAAATTGGGGGCAAGAGCCGAGGAGGCCCGCTATGCCAGCAGTAACCGTGGAGAACCCGTTGACCCTGCCGCGCGTGGCCGCGCCGGCGGCCGCCGAGCAGCGGCCGGTGCTGCACGTGGCCACCGCGCCGAGCGGCTTCGAAGGCGAAGGGTTTCCCGTGCGCCGGGCCTTCGCGGGGATCAACTACAAGTACCTCGACCCGTTCATCATGATGGACCAGATGGGCGAGGTGGAGTACGCGCCCGGGGAGCCCAAGGGGACCCCTTGGCACCCGCACCGGGGCTTCGAGACCGTCACGTACATCATGGACGGGACGTTCATCCACCGGGACTCGCACGGTGGCGGCGGCACGATCAACGACGGCGACACGCAGTGGATGACCGCCGGATCGGGGCTGCTGCACATCGAGACGCCGCCGGAGTCGCTGGTCATGAGCGGCGGGCTGTTCCACGGCCTCCAGCTGTGGGTCAACCTGCCCAAGAGCGACAAGATGATGGCGCCGCGCTACCAGGACATCGGCGGCGGCCAGGTCAAACTGCTCACGTCGGCGGACGGCGGGGCGCTGCTGCGCCTGATCGCGGGCGATATCGACGGGCACGCGGGGCCGGGCGTCACGCACACGCCGATCACGATGATGCACGTCTCCATCAACCCGGGCGCGGAGCTGACGCTCCCGTGGCGCTCCGACTTCAACGCCCTCGCGTACGGGCTCGCCGGACGCGGCACCGCGGGCGCGGAGGGCCGCCCGTTCCGGATGGGCCAGGCGGTGGTCTTCGGCAACGGCGACTCGATCACGATCAAGGCGGACGAGGCGCAGGAGTCCCGCAGCCCCAACTTCGAGGTCGTCCTCCTGGGCGGCCGCCCGATCCGGGAGCCGATGATGCACTACGGCCCGTTCGTCATGAACACCCATGCCGAGCTGGCGCAGGCGTTCGACGACTTCCAGGCCGGTCGGCTGGGCACGGTGCCGGCGGAGGAGGAGTAACCCGCCAAGCCGACGAGGAGTAACCCGCCAAAGCGAGCGAC
>NZ_JBHVHQ010000717.1:0-4495 GCF_042800135.1 Streptomyces sp. NPDC057654
CCCGTACGGACAGACTGCCGCGGCCGGACCGGCCGACGGCGTGAGCGACCCGAGGGAAGGCGTCATGGTCGGCGGCGGCCCGCGAGGACGTCGGTGCGGCGCGTGCCGCGTCGGCGTGATCGGCGAGGACGGCTACTGCGAGCGCTGCGGGCACTCCCAGCCGCGCGAACGGGACCACATGGAACAGGAACTGACGGACGTCGCGGCGGTCAGCGACCGCGGGCTGCGCCACCACCGCAACGAGGACGCGTTCGCGCTGGCCGCGACGGCGCTCGCGGACGGCGCCCCGGCCGTGGTGGCCGTCGTCTGCGACGGCGTGTCCTCGGCGACCCGGCCCGACGAGGCGTCGGAGGCGGCGTCCGTCGCCGCGCGCGCCTCGCTGGCCGAGGCGCTGCCCCAGGGCACCCACCCGCAGCAGGCCATGCACGACGCGCTGCTCGCCGCCGCCGAGTCGGTGGGGGCCCTCGCCGAGCCCCTGAACGAGCCACGCGAGCACGCCGAGCACCGCCACCAGAACGCCCCGGCCTGCACCATCGTGAGCGCGGTGGTCGGGGCCGGGACGCTGACGGTGGGCTGGATCGGCGACAGTCGCGTCTACTGGGTGCCGGACGACCGCGCCACCCGCGCGGCCCGGCTCACCGAGGACGACTCCTGGGCCGCGCAGATGGTGGCGAACGGGCTGATGTCGCAGGCCGAGGCGTACGCGGACGAGCGGGCGCACGCCATCACGGGCTGGCTGGGCGCGGACGCGTACGAACTGGAGCCGCACACCGCTTCCTTCTCGCCCGACCGGCCGGGTGTAGTGGTGGTGTGCACCGACGGGCTGTGGAACTACGCCGAGTCCGCCGAACAGATGGCCGCCGCGGTGCCGCCGGACGCCCGCACCCGGCCGCTGCGCAGCGCGCGGTTCCTGGTGGGCCACGCCCTGGACGGCGGGGGCCACGACAACGTAACAGTGGCGGTCCTGCCGTTCCCCGGACCGTCGCAGGGGGCAGGATCGGCCTGAGCCCTGTAGCCGGGGGCCGACGGGGGGAAGCGCGCGCCGGCGCCTGGGGGAAGCGGCGCGTCCGTCCGCTCGCCTACTTTCTGTGTCTACGCAGGTGGAGAGCCTAGGAGCGGATCAGATGGCCACCTTCTCCAAATCGAACGTGCCGCAGTTCTCGGTCGAGGTCTACCAGAACGAGTGCCTCCCCGAGGGCGGCCGCGAGGTGAACGCGATCGTCACGGTCACCGCCACGGGCGGCGGCACCACGGGCGGGGTGGCGCCTTTGGCGCGTACGGATACACCGGCGCGTACGGATACGGGGACGGGCCCAGGGACCGGTCCGGGGACGGGGGCGGGGGCGACGGAGCGCGCTCCGGACGCGGCCGTCGTGATCATGGTCGACTGCTCCGGTTCGATGGACTACCCGCCGGCCAAGATGCGGGGCGCGCGTGACGCGACGGCCGCCGCGATCGGAACGGTGCGCGACGGCGTCGCCTTCGCCGTCGTCGCCGGTACGCACCAGGCCAAGGAGGTCTATCCGGGCGGCGGCCGGCTCGCGGTGGCGAGCGCCGCGACCCGGTCGCAGGCCAAGGACGCGCTGCGCAAGCTCAGCGCGGGCGGCGGCACCGCGATCGGCACCTGGCTGCGGCTGGCGGACCGGTTGCTGGGCTCCGCCGATGTCGCGATCCGGCACGGCATCCTGCTCACCGACGGCCGCAACGAACACGAGTCGCCGGAGGACCTGCGCAACGCGCTGGACGCGTGCGCGGGCCGGTTCACCTGCGACGCGCGCGGCGTCGGCACGGACTGGGAGGTCAAGGAGGTCACGGGGATAGCCTCGGCGCTGCTCGGCTCCGCCGACATCGTCGCCGACCCCGCCGAGCTGACCGCGGACTTCACGCGGATGATGGAGTCGGCGATGGGCAAGGAGGTCGGGGACGTCAGCCTGCGGCTGTGGACCCCGCAGGGCGCCGAGATCGTCTTCGTCAAGCAAGTCGCGCCCACCGTCGAGGAGCTGACGGGCCGGCGTACGGACTCCGGACCGCGCACGGGCGACTACCCGACGGGTTCGTGGGGCGACGAGTCGCGCGACTACCACCTCTGCGTACGGGTCCCGGACGCCGGCGTCGGCCAGGAGATGCTGGCCGCGCGCGTCTCGCTGATCCTGCCCGACGCCGCCGAGGGCGGCGGTCCGCGCCCGCTCTCGCAGGGGCTGGTGCGCGCCGTGTGGACGGACGACCTGGCGGCGTCGACCTCGATCAATCCGCAGGTCGCGCACTACACGGGCCAGGCCGAACTGGCCCGTGTCATCCAGCAGGGGCTGCACCTGCGCAAGTCCGGCGACATCGACGGGGCGACGGCGAAACTGGGCCGGGCCGTACAGCTGGCGGGCGCTTCCGGGAACGAGGGAACGGCGAAATTGCTTGCGAAGGTGGTGGACGTCGTCGACGCGACGACAGGTACTGTGCGACTGAAGGCGAAGGTCACGGAGGAGGCGGAGATGACGCTGGAGACCCGCTCCACCAAAACGGTTCGCGTCAAGAAGTAGTGCTGCGGCGACAGTCGGTGGGTCTGCCCGACGAAACCGCCAGTACAGAACGGCAATAAACGGCACAAGAGGGGGAATCAACCGACATGCCGACCTGCCCGAACGGTCACCAGTCGGCGGCCGAGGACTGGTGCGAGGTGTGCGGCCACCGGATGTCGGGGACACCGATGCCCGAGGGCGCCGCCCCGCCGCCTCCGCCACCGCCCCTGCCCGGCGCCCCGCTGCCGCCGCCCGGCACGCCCGGCCCTCCGGGCTCTCCGGTTTCACCGGTTTCTCCGGGCGGTGGGTACGGCTATCCGGGGCAGCCGCCCGCGGCCGGGCCGGACGTCACGGGCCAGGGCGAGCTGTGCCCGCGCTGCGGCACGCCCCGCGAGTTGCAGGCGCCGTTCTGCGAGGAGTGCCGCTACAACTTCCTGACGCACACGCCGTCCGCGCACACGCCCTCCTCGTACGCGCCGCCGCCGACGCCGGGCTTCCAGTCGGCTCCGCCGCCGGTGCCGCCGACGCCGTATCAGACGCAGCCGCCGCAGAGTTACGAGTACCACGGCTCGCGCCCCTCCCAGATCAACCGCCAGGCCGAGCCGCTGCCCCCGGAGCCCGAACCGGAGCAGCCGGGTCCGCCGCCCGCTCCCGCGTACGGCGGTGGTGCGGGCGGTGGCGGTGGTGATGACTGGGTGCTGCCGCCGCCGATCGCCTCGGCCCCGGTGGCCCCGCAGCCCGCCCCCGGCGAAGAATTCCCCCACACGAACGCGCAGGCCGCCGCCGCGCCTCCGGCCCGGCCGCCGTACGAGGCTCCGCCGGGGACGCCGTACGAGGCTCCGCCATTCCCCGGACAGCCGACGGGCCAGCCGATGGGGCAGCCGGCAGGGCAGCCCACCGGCCGTCCGGCGGCGGGCCGGCCGTTCGATCCGGACTTCGCGCCGGAGAGCGACTACCAGGGCGGTGGCGGCTCGGCCCCGGTGGTCCCGCCGCAGCCCCAGCCGCAGCCCGGGGCCGACCCGTACAGGCCCGATCCGTACGGACCGGATTCCTACGCACCCGCCGATCCGTACAGGCCCGGTCAGCCGGGAGCCGCGCAGCCCGGTCCGTACCAGCCGGAGCCCTCCCACCCCGCCCCCGATCCGTACGGGCACGGCGGGTACGAGCAGCAGGGGCCGCCCGGCGGCACGGACAGCTGGGTCGCCGTCATCGCGCCGGACCGCGAGTACTTCATGGCGATGATGAACCGCAGCGGCCCCGAGGCCGGCGGGCTCAACCTGCCCGCGTACTCCCCCGAGCAGCAACTCCCGCTCAGCGGCCACCAGGTCACCATCGGCCGCCGCCGCCACAGCACCGGCGAGTCCCCCGACATCGACCTGGCCCGGCCGCCCGAGGACCCGGGCGTCTCCCACCAGCACGCCATGCTCGTCCATCAGTCGGACGGCAGCTGGGCGGTCGTCGACCAGGGTTCGACGAACGGCACCACGATCAACGGCGCGGAGGACCCGATCAAGCCGTACGTGCCGGTGTCGCTGCGGGAGGGCGACCGGGTGCACGTAGGGGCGTGGACGACGATCACGGTACGCCGGGCCTGACCTCCCGGGCATCAACCGCGTGCCCCCAAGGTCCAGTTGTACGGTCCGTCCGGGTCGTCGAGCCATGCCCACTGGCGGGGGCCGCGTACGGTCACGCCGAAGCGCTCGCGCCCCGGTTCGCCGGTGTCCCGCCATACGTCGAGGGCCTCGACGGGGTCGAGCCGCCCCGTAGTGAGGGCGAGCAGGAACCGGAAATCGTCGTTCCGCGGCAGTCGGCGCGGCAGACCGTCGCCGCGGGGCGGCGACGGCACGGCGCCGCCGCCGCGCAGTGGCACGAAGTAGGCCGGGGTGGCCAGGAAGGACCCCGCGGCGTGCTCGGCGTCGAGGACGCGCAGCGCGATCAGCCCGGTGGCGAGCGGGGCGAGCACCAGGGCGTCGGGGCGGCAC